>SZPD01000368.1 GCA_030263515.1 Anaerolineae bacterium CFX9
GCTGTCTTTCACCCATTATCCAGCCTCAACAGAATGGGCGACGATCGGCGGCAGCATTGCGGCGCGTGGTTCGGGTGTCCTGTCCACCAAGTACGGCAAGATCGAGGATCACACCCTGGCGCTCGAATTCGTCACACCGACCGGCGAGATCGTCCACACACCCAGCGTACCGCGTCATGCCGCTGGGCCAGAGCTGACGCAGTTGCTCGTTGGGGCAGAGGGGACGCTCGGCGTGATCACCGCTGCGACGGTCAAGCTGCGCCGCCTGCCGAACAGGCGGGTTTTCAGCGCTTTCCGTTTTGCCGATCTGCGCGATGGCATTGAGGCAGGGCGGCGGATCATGGTCAGCGGCTTGCGCCCCGCCGTGGTACGCCTCTACGATGAGACTGCCGCGTCACACAGCCTGGCGCGCGCTGTGGAGCATCCCCTTGACGCGCCGACTCTGGTGATGATGTTCGACGGCGAGTACCCCGACATGGTCGAGCTGGAAGCACAGATCGCGGCTAGTATCTGCCGTGAGCATCATGGTGACGCGCTGCCAGACTCGATCGGGGAAACCTGGTGGGAACGGCGCTACGTTTTCTACTACCCACCCTATGCCCCGGAACTGCCGAGCATCTGGGGGACCGTCGATGTCGTAGCCGATTTCGAGCATATCGAAGCCGTCTACTATGAGACGACCAAAGCCATGCGCGCTGCCTGCCCGCCAGAGTACGATCTTTCGCTCACGACGCACTTCTCACACTGGTATGAGTGGGGATCGATGATCTATGCCCGCATGAAGATCGCCAAAGGACCGGCAGATCTTGCCGAGGCGAAGTCACTCCATGACCGCATCTTCTATGCTGGCGTGGAAGCAGCGCTGGACGCTGGCGCTGTGCTCAACGACCATCATGGCGTCGGGCTGCGGCTGGCTCCCTATATGCCTGCTCAGTATGGCGAAGGGATGAAGGCGCTGCGGGCGATCAAGGCGGCGCTTGACCCCAACAACATCCTCTGTCCGGGCAAACTGGGACTAAGCTGATCCGCTTGACCTGCGATTGCCCGGCAGGATAACATCATGACACACGAGATCAGGGACACTTCAAAAAAGTGTCCCTGTCTTTTCCGCCAGGCAGATGAGAACCTGTGCTGATGTCTGCGAGAGCCGTACATTGCACCGTTTTCTCAAGGCAGATGCTGCGATCGGCTGCCCTGCTGATTTTCGGCCTGCCTGTCCTGCTGATCGCGCTTCTCACGGCCGCGCTTGCGGCGGGTTCGGCACAGCGCTATACAGGTCAGCTCATCTTCTGGACGCGGGGCGATCGCGGTTTCGCGCTCGATGCGCTCGATCCCTCGCATGGTGTTCGCACGCGGCTTGTCTCGCCGCCGCCGCATCTGGTTGTCGATCTGCCGCGCCTGTCCGGCACGGGTCAGCGCGCCGCCTTTGAGCTGTCCCGCGCCGGTCAACTGGCGGTCGCTGTCAGGGACAGCTTTCAGCGCACACTCTATCTGACGACAGAGCAGACGGACATTGAGGATCGGCTGCCCGCGTTATCGCCGGATGGCCGTCATCTGGCCTACTGGACGAGCCGGCGCAACGCCAATCTCAATGCGCGCTTCCAGAACTGGCATTTCATGCTGCTGGACACTGACACTGGCGAGACCCGGCGTATCATCCAGGATCAGGCGATCATCCCGTACAATACGCCGATCTGGTCGCCAGATGGACGGCGTATCGCCGTGCAGTACTGGGCTGCGGGACGCGATGCCGGGACATTCATCGTCGATGCAGCCAGCGGCGAGTCTTTCAGCATTCGACAGTTTGTCGATACACCGGGCGGGCTGGCATGGTCGCCGGATGGCGAACAGATCGTGTTTCGTTCAACGCGAGATGGCAATCCGGATTTGTTCCTGTACACCATCGCCACCGCTTCGCTGACCAATCTCACCCGTCACCCGGCTACGGAGTTTGATGCTGCGTGGTCGCCGGATGCGCGTTACCTGGCGTTCGTCACCACGCGCGACGGGCGCGGCGAAATCTATCTCATGCGCCTGTCCGATCAGCAGATGACGCGGCTGACCTATGGCGGCGGCTGGTCTCCAAGCTGGTCTCCGGATGGGCGGCATATCGCCTTCATCTCGCGGAGGGGCGGCGCAGACGCGCTCTATCTGGTTGAAGCATCCGGCGGGGAACCTCGTTTTGTGGATCGCCTTCATGAAGGCAATCGCTTTATCGGCTGGTATGTGAGCGGCGCGCTGATTTCGCCGCAGGAGGCAGACATTTGATCACCCACGTGGTTTGCATGAAACTGAAAGACCGAAGCCCGGAAGCCGCCGCTCTCATCCGGGATCGCCTGATGACCCTCCCGGCAAAAATCCCTCAGATTCGGCACTTTGAGGTTGGCATCAATATCGTCGAGTCAGCCCGCGCCCATGATCTGGCGCTGATCGCCCGTTTTGATTCACTGGATGATCTCAGTCTTTACGCCTCACATCCCGATCATCTTGATGTGCTGACGCTCATCCGCCCCGCGCTGGAAACATCGGTCGCCGTCGATTACGAATCGGGCTAGGGGTTCAGGTCGCTCCACGTTTCAAACTGCGGTAGCATTTGACCTGGACGGCGGCGTTGGCGTGAAAACGGGGTTAGAGATGGGACGGGTGTATACAGGCAGGGTTCAGGGGATCGTTCTGGATTGGGCTGGCACGATCATCGATCATGGCTGCATTGCTCCGTCGGGCGTGTTCGTCGATCTCTTCGCCGAGTATGGCGTTGTCATCACCAGCGCTGAAGCCCGCGAACCGATGGGGCGCGCCAAGCGCGATCACATCGCTCAACTTCTGGGGATGCCGGCGGTGGCGCAGCGCTGGGCGGAAGTTCACGGCTCACCCCCTTCCGAAGCTGATGTGGATCGCCTGTACGCCGGGTTTGGCGAGCGGCAGATCGCGGCGCTGGCGCAGCATGCCCAGATGATCCCCGGTGTGGTGGAGGCGCTGAACCTGCTCCGCGCCAGCGGGATCAGGATCGGCACATGCACCGGTTATACCCGCCCGATGATGGACATGCTGGCTCCGCTGGCGGCCGGGCAAGGTTTTATCCCTGATGCCATCGTCACATCGGATGAAGTGCCTTCTGCGCGTCCCTCGCCTCTGATGTGCTATCTCAATGCGGTGCGTCTGAACGTCTATCCGCTGAGCGCCATGATCAAGGTGGGCGATACGTTAGTGGATATTGAGGAAGGACTGAATGCGGGGATGTGGGTTGTCGCCGTCACACTGACCGGCAATGAGGTTGGAATGACAGAAATGGAACTGCGGGCGCTGCCCGACGACGAGATCCAGCGGCTACATGAGACGGCGGCAAGGAAGTTCCGCGCTGCCGGCGCGCATATCGTGCTGTCGAGCGCGGCAGATCTTCCCGCCGCTGTCGAACAGATCAATGCGCGGCTGGCACGGGGAGAAAGACCATAGCAGAAGCACGAACCGGGGAGAATGAACACGTGGAACCGATTCGCGATCTCGATATCGAGAATACCGGGCAGTTGATCGATTACCTGCGCCACAAAGGTTACATTCAGAGCGATGAAACGCCGTCTGCGCGCAACTTGCGCGGCGGAGTCTCCAGCCGCACGGTCTGGCTGGATCTGCCGGATGGCAGGGCATGGGTGCTCAAGCAGTCGCTCGAAAAGCTGCGGGTGGCGGTGGATTGGTTCAGCGATCCGCAGCGCGTCCACTGTGAGGCAGAATGTGCCCGCTGGCTGGCAGAACTTGTGCCCGGTCACGCGCCAGCGCTTCATTGGGAAGATCATGAACATCACGTCATCGCGCTGGAAGCAGTGCCGCTGCCCCATGAAAACTGGAAGACGCGGCTGCTGCGCGGCGAACTCGATCTGAAACATACGGCAGAATGCGGCAGGCTGCTGGCGACGATCCACCGGAAAACGCATGAGCGTTTCTCTGAAGTGGAAGCGGCATTCAGCGATTGCAATTTCTTCGAGTCGCTGCGTGTCGAACCGTACTACCGCTACACCGCGACCCAGGTTCCTGAAGCGGCATCGTTCATCGGCAGGCTGATCG
>SZPD01000369.1 GCA_030263515.1 Anaerolineae bacterium CFX9
GCCCTGATCGAAATTCCGCAGCGCCAGCCCGATGTCGTCATCATCAATGACAATATGCCCGGTATTTCCGGCGGCGAGACATGCCGTCTGCTCAAGCTGCGGGACGACACGGCGCATATCCCCATCCTGATTTCAAGCGCTGGAATCCAGATCAGGAATCCGGTCTACCTGAAAGAGATCGGCGCAGATGGAACGATTCCCAAACCTTGCTTACCGAGAGACATCATTCAGATCGTGGAAAAAGTCACTGCCAGAAATTAATTTATGGTTTGAGGATATATACAATTTTTATGGTTGATTGATGGAGTTAGTGTTAGGATGAGTACGGAGTCATCCTCATATCGTATGAGCAGGGTTTAGATGAACAAGCCAATCGTACTGGTGGTTGATGACGAAGAAGGTTTTCGTCACATATTGACCGTGGTGCTCCAGCGGGCAGGTTACGAAGTCGCCCAGGCAAGGGATGCCTACGAAGCGCAGAAGCTGATCCAGCAGCAGTTTCCAAGCCTGATCATCCTCGACGACATGATGCCGGGGATGAGCGGCAGCGAGCTGTGCGTGAGCATGAAATCAGACCCGGTCCTGCGCAGCATTCCGATCGTGATGCACAGCGCCAACGCCAAGCTGCACAACAAAGCCTACGTTGAAAGCCTGGGCGCGGATGGCGTCCTGCTCAAGCCATGCTCGCCGCGCGATGTCGTCTCGGCAGTCGCACAGTATCTGCAGGTGAGTGCCTGATGCGCCGTATGTTCAAGGAAGCCTTCATCCTGGCGATCACCGCGGTGGCGGGAATTTATCTGCTCAACCCGACTGCCGGTTTCTTTGAGTTCATCCCGGATGCGCTTCCGCTGGTCGGCAATCTGGACGAGATCGCCGCCACCGCCATTATCCTCAATACGCTGCGCTATTACGGCATCGATGTGACCACGCTCTGGACGGGTGGCAAGCAGAAACGCGGCGAACAGCCGCCGCCCTACTACACACAGCAGCAGGTTCCCCCTCACTACACGGAAGAGCAGTTTACTCAGCAGCAGTACGAAGAGCGGGAACGCAGCAAGCGGCGTTAACCGCGCCGCCGTCGTGACTTTTCCGCGGGTTCCGTTTCCGTCGCTGGCTGATCGGCAAGCAGATCGTCCAGGCTGACGCGCGCCAGCCGATTTTCCGCCATCATCGCCCGCAGTTCGTGGCTCAGCTCGCCATCTTCCTGAATATGCTGGCGCAGCAGCGTCTTTTCACTGGCTTCCCAGGTAAACCGGTGTACCGCCAGCAGCGTGCCATCAGCGCTCACACGCAGTTCCCAGGCTTCGCTGAGCGGAAAAGCATCATGAATCGGCAGGCGAGCGGCGGGCGTCAGCAGGTTAAGCCCGTGCTGAAGCTCGTAATTTTCCTCGCGCAGAAAGCGGGTTTCGCCTTCAGAGTCGACGATCTCAAAACGGATTTTACCGACGGCGCGCGTCGGCAGGTTGAGCTGCACGAACGGCTGAAGATAGTCCACGTCGTCCGGGATCGGCTGCACCCGTGCCACTTCGGGATCGTTCTCGCCGCGAAAGGTCATCACGCCAATATCAACCGGCACAACGCGCATACTGGATGGATCCTGCCCGGCAGCGCGCGCCGCCTGAAGCGCATGACGCCGGGGACCCTCTTCACGCGCCGGCGCAGAGGTTTGGGCGAGACTTTCCATGCTGCGCGCAACCGAGTCGCCCAGCCGCTGCGAGAGCGACGGACGCCGCGAGGCAGACGGGATGTTGGTTTCGCGGAAGAGCGGTTCCCGACGCCGGACAGGAGTCTGCCTGCGTGGGGCGGGCTGCTCAAAACGGGTGCTGGTCACCTGGCGCACCAGCAGGAACAGACCAGCAAGCATCAGGATGACCGCGAACTGACTGCTGCCGAAGGCAAGCCCGGACAGCAGCAGGATCAGCCCCAGGATGATCTGTGTGAAGCGCGCGTTGAAGGACATCGTTTAACCGCGCGGGCGCGACGACCGGGTTCCCCGGCTGGCGGCGCTCGAACGTTCCCCCGCCCCGCGCAGCAGATCCTCCAGCGACATCGGCTCATCGGCAACGCCATCCAGCGTGCGCGCCTCGCCATCATCGCCGAGGCTGCGGCGGGCACGATCAAGCTGGCGCTGGCGTTCTTCAGCCAGATGCGGAAAACGCTCGCTGAGCGAGGGCGTCAGCGTGAAACTGCGTGCGCCGATCAGGATACCATCCAGGCTCACGCGCAGATCCCAGTCTCCGGCGCGCAGGCGTTCATTGTCCAGCAGTGGCAGGTGATGATCTGCCATGATGCTCATGTCGCCATCGCGCAGGAAGATACGCTGTTCGTGGATGAACTGTTCCCGCCCCTCACCGTCAATCAGTTCAAAACGGACCACAGAGGCGCGTTCTGCGGCTTCCGGCGCAACATGCACCGTGATGAACGGACGCACGCTGTCTGAGTCTTTGGTCACGCTCCATGTCCGGCGGATATCCATGCCGCTTTCTGCACGCTGCATCGTGATCAGGCCAAGATCGAGCAGCGTGACTCCACCGACCAGCAGGCTGCCGCGACGGCGCGCCCGCTCGACGGCTTCACGGGCATCGGGCGACATCCGGCGAGACGAGATCGCCTCGCGGGAACGATCCAGCAGCCGAGCGGGACGAACTTCCAGCTCGACAACCGATGCGGCAACCGCGCCAGCATAGAGTGTCAGCAGCGCCGCGCCGACGGGAGCGGTCACGCCGCCACCCAGCAGCGCCACACCAACAGGAACGGTCAGAATGCTCAGCCAAGCGATATTGTGTCTGCGAAAACGCATCTCATTCGCCTCATGTATTCACCCCAAGTATACGCCAGAATCACCCCGGCGGTTGCGCTCTGGACTGTGTATGGGCGTGGAAAGCGCGGGTCAGCGCGCCCCATTCATCGAGGGTGAGCGTTTCAGCCCGGCGGCGAGGATCGATCGAAACACTGGTCAGCAGCGCTTCAGCTTCGGCGGCAGGCAGATGCAGCCCTTCCCCGATGGCATTTTTGAGCTGCTTGCGCTTCTGTCCGAAACCGGCACGAACGACACGGAAGAACAGTTTTTCACTCGGCACATCCGTCGGCGGCGTCTCACGCAGATCCAGACGGATCACCGCGCTGCCGACATCCGGACGGGGATAGAAAACCGCCGCATTGAAACGCGCCACGATTTTCGGCACGGCGTAGAACTGGGCGCTCACCGCGAGTACGCTCATGTCGCCCGCCTTCGCCACCAGCCGCTCGGCAACCTCGGTCTGCACCGTCATGATGATTCGTGAGGGCTTGTGTTCTCGCTCCAGCAGCAGCCGGAGAATGGCGCTGGTGATATAGTAAGGGACGTTGGCGACGACGATGTACGGCTCGCCGATCAGGCGGTCGAGATCGAGTTCCAGAATATCGCCATGCACGATCTCGACATTGCCCGACGCTTCAAAACGGCTGAGGATCGGCAGCATACGATCATCAAGCTCAACGGCGATGACACGTTTTGCCACCTTCGCCAGCGCTTCCGTCAGCGCGCCGGTTCCCGCGCCGATCTCAAGCACTGTTTCGTCAGGCTGAACCGCCGCGCTGGCGACGACTTTTTCCAGCGCGTTCGGGTCCTGCAGGAAGTTCTGTCCCAGGCTGCGGCGGGGGGCAATCTGATGCCGGTCAAGGAAATCTTTCGGGTTCATACTGGTGATTCTACGTCCTTGACACCCGCCGGGATAGGGCAAAATCCAGCGCCGGCGTCACATTGCCCGGCAGCATCTTCATCAATCGATAAATTAGGTATACGGACAAGGCTGTTTTCCATGACGATCCCACCTTTTCTCGGCAATGAGCTGATCACGGGCAAGCGCGTTCGGCTGACGATGGTGCAGGACAGCGATCTCCCCTGCCTCGTCCAGTGGCACAATGACCTGATGTATGCGCGCCTGCTCCGGCGCGGCATGGTAGACCCGTTCGCCAGCGTGAATGGATTCGCCGAGTGGCTGAAAGGCGTCTATGGCAAATTTGACCGCGACGAATTTCCGTTTGCCAT
>SZPD01000370.1 GCA_030263515.1 Anaerolineae bacterium CFX9
TCTCCCAGCGCGGTCAGCAGGCGCTGAGGTGAAGCGCCGCCATCCACAAGGATATGCGCGCCGTCAGGAGTTTGGATCAGGATGCTGTTACCGCCGTTCATATCCAGCGCCCAGACATGCAGCCGCCCGTCCGGTTTGCTGAAGAACAGCATTCCGGTGAGGACTATCAGGCTCAGCGCGCCGAGGCTCGCCGTCGTGATCACGGGGCGGGATGTCAGGCGAGAAAGCCAGCGCATGATGAAAGGTGGGCGTGTCGAAAGCAAGAGATGTCCTCCCAGTAATGCAGCGAACAGGGCAAGCACGATGCTGTCATCCAGACGGAAGCTGATTTCTGCAAACGGAAGCTGTGCAAACAGGCGGATCACCGCCAGCGACCAGCTCAGGGCAGCATAAGTCACCCACAGGAGCGCAGCGGCCAGATCGACAATCACCACGCTCAGCAGAAGTGCCAGCCCGCCCGTCAGAATGATGAATGGCTGTACCGGTACGATCAGCAGATTGACGATGGGAGAGACGAGCGAAAGCCGACCGAAGTAGAGCGCGATCAGCGGCGTGACGGCTGCCTGTGCGGCGAGGCTTGCCGCCAGCGGTTCGGTGAGGAAATCGCCGGCGCGCCCCGCCAGCGTTCGCGGCAGAACAGCCTCCAGAACGCGGGTCGTCCAGCGGGCGATCGGCTGTGTGAACAGTGCCAGACCCAGAGTAGCGGCGACGCTGAGCTGAAAACCGATGTCGAACAGATTCGTTGGATTCTCGATGGTCAGCAGCAGCGCCGCGAAGGCAATCGATGCCGGGATATACGTTCGTCGCCGCAGCAGTTGACCGAAGATGAGCACGCTGGTCATGATGAAGGCGCGGACGACGGCGGGTTCAGCCCCGACGAACAGGGTGTAAACCAGGATGGCAGCAAAAGCGCCGCCTGCTGCTGTTCGCCCTCCGCCGCCAAAGCGGCGCAGCAGGCGCAGCACCGTCTGAGCGACCACGGCCATGTTGAAGCCGCTGATGGCAATGATATGCGCGCTGCCTGTCGTGGCAAATGCATCTGCTGCGGAAGGCGCAAGCGCCCCGTCAACTCCCAGCAGGATGCCGCGCAGCAGGCCAGCCGCCGGGTCGGGCAGGGTCGTCTGGATGAAATTGCTGAAACGTTCGCGAAGGTCAAAAAGAGCGGCGGTCAATGGGCTGCCGTTCCCACTCGAAAGTAGGGTCAGGCTGGCATTCTGCATCAGGCTGAAGACCTGTTCCCGCGCCAGATAGTCAGCATAATTGAAATCATCAATGCGTGCCGGGGTAGCCAGTTCACCAGTCACACGAACGCGATCGCCATAGCGAAGATGCTGCTGCGAGAGGGTGCTCACCAGCGCGATGCCATTTACCCGGCGCTCTTCAAAACCGTTATATGTGGACTCCGCCTGAACCCGAAAGCGCTGCGAGCCATCGTCGCGCAGTTCGGGCGAGGAGATTACAATCCCAGTCAGCGTGAGTGAGGATCCGTTCTGACTGGCGAGATCGCTGGTGACGGGCTGAAGCGACAGACGCAGCCCGCCGAGGATGAAGACGACGAGCAGACTCGCCAGCCAGCGGCTGCCGCCCAGACGAAAAACCAGCCCCGCTGCTGTGAGAGCCGCGAGACTGGCGATCAGCCAGATATGGGTGGGAAGATTCAGGGACGCTGCATAGACGATCCCGCCGCACCATGCGAGCGAGATCAGGACGAGCCGCACGCCAGATCAGCCCTGATACGGCAGGGTGCGTTCAGGCTTTGGGGCGTTCGCTGTTCGATGCGCTCACTTCCACGGGCACTCGTGGAGCGCTGCCGGGCAGGGCGCTTCCCGGTGTCGCTGCCGCAGGCGGAGGCGCTGCCGGTGCTGCCGGGGCAGGTGCAGTAACGCGGGTGGTCACCGGCGCGGCGGGCGCATCAGACACCTCATCCATCCCGTTACGGACGACCTGAAGCATTTTGTTGAGTTTCTGTTCCAGTGATGAAAGCTGCTCCAGCACGTAACCGTCCGCTTCAGCCGTGATGCTGTCTGCTTCAGCACGCGCCTGATCGAGGATGTGCTGTGCGCGCGTCTGAGCTTCCTTGACGACCTCATGCCGGTCCGCCATCTGCTCACTGCGCTCACGGGCAAGCTGGACGATGCGCGCCGCTTCTTCATTCGCCTGGGCGAGGATGCGGTCGCGCTGCGCGAGCACGCGCGCGGCCTTCTCGATTTCTTCAGGGATGGAAATTCGCATTTGATCGATGAGATCAAGCGCACGTTCCTCGTCGATCATGGTGAACTTGCTGAACGGCAGATGCCGTCCTTCGTCAATCAGTTCTTCGAGGCGGTCGACCAGATGTTGAATATCCATGTCAGAAATCCCCTTCGCTTCCCCTTAATCCCGAATACTATAGGTATAACCGGGGCTGTTTTCATTCGCATGCAGTTCTGCGAAACGAGCTTTCAACGCCTCGGCTGTGGTTGCAGGAACCATACCGGAAACGTCTCCCCCCAGCTCGGCGATCTCACGGATAGTGCTTGAGCTGATGTAAACGTGCTTGTCATCCGTCATGATCGAAACCGTTTCGATCTCTGGAGCCAGCTTCTTGTTTGCAAGCCCCATACGGAACTCAAACTCAAAATCCGAGAAGACCCTCAGCCCGCGTACCAGCACGACCGCGCCGACCTGTCGCGCATAGTCTACTGTAAACCCGGAAAACTTGGCAACCTGTACGTTAGTCGCCTGAGGGATGTCCCGAAATGCTGCCTGCGCCAGCGCCATCCGTTCTTCAACGCTGAAGAGCAGCTTTTTCTTTGGCAGGTCGTAAATCCCGACGATGACCTCATCAAAGATGCGTGCTGCGCGCAGCGCGATGTCGAGATGGCCGTTATGAATCGGATCGAACGAGCCTGGATATAGCGCACGTACAGGCATGTCGGCAGCTCCACATGGGCACGATACAATCCTGATAATAAGGATTGTATACGACTTTTAAAGATTTAGCTTAAGTCACTTCTGTCATCACGGATCATTCGGACGCGCTGAGCGAGCAGATGATGCTCATCGCGCCTCAATTCCGGGTCGTCTTCGTAGATCGTGCGGGCTTCCCGCTGCGCCAGTTCTACCAGTTCCGGCGAAATGTCCTCGGCAAGCTGGAGCATGGATCCGCCTCCGCTCTGGCGTGTGCCGACCAGATCACCCGCTCCGCGCAGCTTCCAGTCTTCTTCAGCCAGCCGGAAACCGTCGTTATGCTGAACGAGCAGATTGAGCCGATCGCGCGCGGTGTCGTCCGGGGTATCGCTGACGAGCAGGCAGTAAGAGGGCAGCCCGCTCCGCCCGACGCGACCACGGAACTGATGAAGCTGCGCCAGCCCGAAGCGGTTGGCCCCCTCGATCATGATGACAGTGGCGTTGGGGATGTCCACGCCGACCTCGGCGACCGAGGTGGTGACGAGGATATCAAATGCGCCGTCACGAAATGCCGCCATGATATCGTCCTTCTCGGCAGCTTTCATGCGGCCATGCAGCAAGCCCAGCCGTTCCCGGCGGAAGACATTCTGGCGCAGATTCTCAAAGGCTTCGACGGCGCTTTCCGCCTCAATAGTCTCGGAAGCTTCCACCAGCGGATAGACGATAAACGCCTGATGACCACGCTCGACCTCTTCCTCGATCATCTGATAGGCGCGTTCTCGTCCGCTGGAGGTGATCTGCCGGGTGTGAACCGGAATCCGTCCCGGCGGCATTTCGTCAAGAATACTCAGATCGAGATCGGCGTAAATGGTCAGCGCCAGCGTGCGAGGAATGGGCGTGGCTGTCATCACCAGCAGGTGCGGGTTCGCGCCCTTGCCGCGCAGCAGCCCGCGCTGTTCGACGCCGAAACGGTGCTGCTCATCGATGATCGCCAGCGCCAGATCGGCAAACGATCCCCCCTGTTGAATGACCGCGTGCGTACCGACTACCATATCGATGCTGCCATCCGCCAGCCCACGATACACAGTTTCCCGTTCCTGCCCGCTCAGCGAGCCGGTCAGCAGG
>SZPD01000371.1 GCA_030263515.1 Anaerolineae bacterium CFX9
GCCGGGATCGCGCCCGTTGAGCAGCCCGGCAATGAATCCCGCCGTAAAGCCGTCGCCTGCGCCCACCGAATCGACCACCTCAACCAGCAGTCCGGGGATGTCCTCCTCGCCGTGGCGGGTATGCACACAGACTCCCTGTGCGCCGCGTGTAACCACCACCATGTGCGTCGTCTCGCTGAGCAGCCCGCGCACACCATCAATGCCCAGCGCCGTGCAGAGAAAATCCGCCTCGATGCCGTTCATCAGAATGATCCGGCTGGCGCTGGCAAACTCGACCATGCCATCATGCGGATAGGCATAGATATCTGGCTTCAACTGCCAGATCAGCGGGACGCCCCCCCCGCGCGCCAGCCTGACGAACTGCTGGTTATAGGCAAACGGCGCTACCGTCACCAGCGCCCAGGTCAGCTCTGTCAGCCCGGATAGCGAGAGTGTACCGCGCCAAGCGTCGGCCGCGCCGGGATAGAAGAAATTCTGATATTCGCCGTCCGGTGTGCGAAAGAGATAACTGAAAGAAGTCTTCTCGTCCTCAAGCGCGATCAGGTTGCGCACATCGACGCCGCGCTCCACCAGGTAGTGCCGGTACTCGTGACCTGCCGGGTCGCCGCCGATCACCATCGCCACGCCGGCGCTTTCCCCCAGCCGCTGAAGGGCGACGGCGACATTGGCTCCACAGCCGCCGAAGGTCGGCGCATCCGGCGCAGACAGGATCAGCGCGGTGCTGCCCACCGCCGGGCTGTGAGACACCGGCAGAATATGATCGAGACTGGGATAGCCGGAAGCGAGAACCTTCATACAGACCGATTGTCAGGAGCTATAGGCGGCGGAACTCGCCGAGATGGCATCGAGCGCGTCGCTGGCGGAGAGCACACGTCCGAGATATTTGCTGATGTCTTCCAGATTGGCTTCGTGCAGGTGCGGTTTGTCCGTCGCGACGCATTCCCGCGGGACGATCACATGATAATTGTGTTCAAAACCATCCTGCGCCGTCGCCCGGATGCAGACGTTGGTCTTGGTTCCGCACAGGACGAGTGTGTCGATGTGATTGTCCCGCAGGATCAGGTCCAGATCTGTGCCGATGAAAGCGCTGTAGCGCCGCTTCTTGATGACATAATCTTCCGGCTGCGGCTCCAGTCCCGGAGCCAGCTCAACGCCGATCGTGCCATCCTCGCAGTGAAAGCGAACGTGATCCAGTTCCCAGTCCGGCTTGCCGGGGCGATGCGCATCGATCACCCAGATGATCGCCGCACCGCGCTGGCGGCTGGCTTCGACGAAATCGCGGATGACGGGAACCAGCGCCGCAGCGCCAGCATTCGCCACCCTGCCATGTTCCAGATCCGTAAAATCCTGCACCATATCGATCACGAGCACTGCCGTTCGCGTCATGTCACCGCGCCTTTCTTCGACGCATCGCGCGCCGAGATCACCACCAGCATGACCACCACCATGATATAGGGCAGCATCTGGAAGAACTGGGAAGGGATGTTGAGGATCGTTTGCAGCCGGAACTGGAGCGACTCGAACAGGCCGAACAGCAGACAAGCCAGCGCCGAGATCGTCGGTCTGCCCGCCGCGAAATAGACCGCCGCCAGCGCGATGAAGCCGCGCCCGCCCGTCATGTCCTCACGGAAAAGCGCCAGATTGCCTACCGAGAGATGCGCGCCTGCCAGCCCGCACAGCAGACCGCCGAGGATCAGCGCCAGATACTGCATCCGCTGGACATTGATGCCGGCGGTGCGGGCGGCTTCGGCGTTCTCGCCGACGGCGCGGATATGAATGCCGAGCACAGTACGATGCAGGAAAATCGCCGTGATCGGCACTGCGATCCAGGACAGATACACCAGCGGAGAATGCTGAAGGAAAACGCGCCCCAGATACGGAATATCGCTGATGCCGCCGATGCTGAGCGAGGGCAGCGCCTGAAAGCCCTCCGGCGCGTAAGCCCCGCGCGTGCTGAACAGGACCTGCAGCAGGTAAGCTGTGCCGCCCGCCGCCAGAAAATTGACTGCCAGACCAGTGATGATCAGGTTACCGCGCAAAGTCGTCACGAAAAAGGCGAACAGACCGCCAACGATCATGCCCGCCACACAGGCGGCCAGCACGCCCATCCAGGTAGAGCCGAGCGCAGAGCCGGCCACCACCGCCACAAATGCGCCGACCAGCATCATGCCTTCCAGCGCGATATTGATCAGCCCGACGCGGTAGCTGAGCAGTCCTGCCATCGCCGCCAGGATCAGCGGCGTGCCCAGCCTGAGCGTGGCAGCAGCGAGATTGAGGATCAGATCGAACGGATCCATCACGTTACGCCTCCTGCGCAGGCTGTGGGCTGACAGGCGCTGTATCCGTGGGTTGCTTTCGGCGTCGCCTGAGCCAGTCGAACGAAAGATCGATGGCGATGAAGAAGATGATCAGCGCGATCAGGATGTCGATCAGGTCGCGCGGGATGCGGGTGAACAGTTCCATCGTCGAGCCGCCGTTGCGCAGCGCGCCGAAGAACAGCGCCGCGATCAGCGCCCCAACAGGATTGTTCCGCCCCAGCAGCGCCACCACAATCCCGTCAAACCCCAGCCCCTGCGAGAAGCCGGAGATGAAGCGGTAATGCACGCCGAGCGCCTGCCCGGCTCCCGCAAAACCGCCGATGCAGCCGCTGATGAACATGACGGTGACGATGATGCGCCGCGTCGGCATGCCAGACCAGCGCGCGAACAACGGATTGCTCCCCAGGACACGAATCTCGTAGCCGAGCGTCGTCCGCCGAAGCAGGAACAGAACGAAAATGAAGACCCCGATGGCGATATAAAAACTGCTGTTCCACTGCGCCCGTTCAATGATGCGCGGAAGCTGCGCCGCTTCGGAAACCTGCGCAGACATCGCGTTCGCCATCCCCGGCACAAGGAAGGGCCCATTGACGAGATAATCGGTGAACAGAATGGCGACATAGTTGAGCATGATGGTCGTCACCACTTCATCGACCCGGAAGCGCGCCTTGAGATACCCCGGAATCACCCCCCACAGCCCGCCGACAAGACCCGCCAGGACGAACGCCAGCGGGATGATGATGAGCGCCGGCAGATCAGTGAAAGTGAAGCCCGCCCATGCCGCCGCAAATGCGCCGAGATAGAGCGAGCCTTCGACACCGACGTTGAAGATGCCGGCGCGGAAAGCAACCAGTGTCGCCAGACCCGTAAAGATCAGCGGGGTCGCCGCCAGCAGGGTATTGGCGATGGCGCGTTCGCTGCCGAATGCCGAATTGAGCATCACGCCGTAAGCATGGATCGGATCCTTGCCGGAAAGCGCCATGATCAGCGCCCCGGCGAGCAGCGCCAGCGCCAGCGTGAGCAGGGTGCGGGCGATATTGGTGAGCAGCGCGCTCATGATTTTGCCTCTTGTGCCGGGGCATGCCCCGCCATCAGCATGCCGAGGTGTTCACGGGTCGCCGCCGCAGCATCCATTTCGCCGATGATCTGCCCTTCAAACAGGACGATGAAGCGATCACAGATCGCCAGCAGCTCATCGAGATCGGTTGAGATCAGCAGGATGGCAATGCCTTCCGAACGCAGGCGCAGAAGCTGCTCATGAACAAAATAGGCAGCGCCGATATCCAGACCGCGCGTCGGCTGTGCGGCGATCAGCACCTGTGGGCTGCCGGTCAGCTCACGGGCGATCACAATTTTCTGTGCGTTGCCGCCGGAAAGCGTGGACACGCGCACGCGCTCATCCTCAGCGCGCACATCAAAATGACGCATCATCTCGGCGGCCTGGGCGAAAATCTGCCTGAGATGCAGCACGCCACGGGTGGATTGTGCGGGTGTGTAGTAGCGCGTCGAGATCAGGTTTTCCCAGATCGTCTGATCCCGGCTCAATCCTTCAGCATTTCGATCTTCGGGGATGAGCGCCAGCCCGCGCTCACGCCGTTCGCGCGCGGGGGCAGAGGTAATCTCCTGTTCGCCGATGCGGATCACGCCGGACTGCGCGCGCCGCAAGCCGATCAGAACTTCCAGC
>SZPD01000372.1 GCA_030263515.1 Anaerolineae bacterium CFX9
CAAGCGCCTTCAGCGCGCATCCGCGAGATCATCCCGGTGGACCCCGAACAGCATACTATCGTGCTGCATCCGCACCGCCCGGAAGAAACCAAAGGCATCTGGCAGACGATCGAGGTGGTCGATCGTCTGGTTCACCGTTACGGCATGACCGATCTGCGCGCCTGCGTGCCCCTCTGGCTGAATGTCGAGAATGACCCCGGCGTAAGCGCTTTTTACGAGCGCGTCCGCGCGCTGATCGCCGAGCGTGGGCTGACCGGGCATTTCGTCTTTCACAACTGGATCCCCGCCGAGCTGATGCCGGAATACTTCAGCCTCGGTCATGTGACGCTGGCACTGGGCAATTTCGTCGAGTCCTTCGGCAACGCAGTCTACGAATCGCTGGCCTGCGGCACGCGCGTCGTGGTGGCGCGCATCTCGTCGCATCGTGAACTGCTGCCGGAAGCGCTCAACGACAAGGTTGACTTCAACGATCATGACGACGCAACCGCCAAAGCCGCCGTCATCCTGCAGGGAAGACTGCGCACATCGCCGGAGACGATGGCATACCTGCACACGCATTACGACAAGCGCGATCAACTGGCGCGCTTTGCAGATGTCATCCTGAACGCGGAACGGGCACAGCCGATGCGCTTTGATCCACAGCCGATCACCGATGCGACGCGCTACCGGCTGGCGTCATGGTGTTATCTCGCCAAACGCGGCATCTACCACGATTACAAAGGGGATTATCTGACGGATGACACCCTGATCGCGCTGACCCAGCAGTACCCGGATGGATTCTCGCTGACCGAAGCGGCTCCGCAGGGCGTGACGCGCGCCACGCTCGATCACTGGCAGCGCGAGGGCTATCTCGTCCCACTGCGCGCCTGAGGCTGGTTTACTGAATCGGTGGAAGCTGCTCGTCGAGAAAAGCGATCAGGCGATCGACAAGATCGGGCTGCACGCCGATCAGCGCGGCCCCGCGCCGGCTGCCGCTGACTGTTTCCAGCACGACTGTTCCGGTGGCGACTGCGCGGATCGACTCCACCACCGAAGCGGACGCATCGCCGCTGCCAGCGCTCAGGAAAAGGGGGCGCGGGTTAAAGCCGAAGGTCGCCGCGCGCACCGCCGCCTGCTGCACCGGGCTGAAAAGCGCCGCGGCATCACACAGCAGGTTATTGGCACAGCCGGTCAGCGCCAGATCCGCGCCGCTTTCTGCGCCGACGACGGCGATCCTGCCCGGATCGACCGTGCCTGTTTCAGAAAGCGCCCGTATCATCGCCTCAAAATCGGTCAGCGCCGCGCCGACGGGTAAATCCATCGCCAGCGCTGTATAGCCCGCGGCCTGCAGACGCAGCGGCAGGTCAAGCCAGGCGGTGCGATCCGGCGCGATCAGCAGCACGCCGGGCACGCGCTGATTGGCAGGGTTGGGATACAGATCGCCGATCAGCAGCGCGCCGTCGGCAGCCGTGATCTGCACCGTGCTGAACATGGCATCAGGATTCGGCGTTCCGATCGCCAGCGGCGGCAGTTCTCCACCGCTGGGTACGGATGCTGCCGTCAGGTCATTCTGACCGATACTGCGCGTCGCCGCCGGATCCAGAGCCTGGATATCCGGTCGGAACACCTCTGTTGGGGCAAGCGTCGGTCCGGTCAGCGTAGGCGTCTCTGTCGGGGTCGCAGGCACGTTATCACACGCTGCCAGCAGCACCAGAAGCCCAATGATCAGCCGCATGCGCATCGCGTTCACCGAGCGCGCGCCGTCACGATCATGCGCGGCATGCCGTCGCCGTAAGGCGTACCGTCGAAATCGCCATATGCCGCTTCATAGGCAAAGCCACAGTGCGCCAGCAGCAGCTTCAGTTCATTCAGAAAGTAGTAGTACAGCCGAACCGGGACCACTGTGCGCCGCACCACCCCTTCTTCATCGATCTCATCATAGATCCAGGTGACGTGCATCGTCTGCTCGGCGCGATCCAGCCATGCGGATGACTGCTGCATGACCAGATGCCCGCTTTCCCGTTCCAGAAAGGTGCGTTCGAGCGTGATCGCCTCGCTGTCCTGCGCGCCGAACGCCTCGCCGGGATTGGGCAGATCGATCACCAGTTGATCGCCCGCATCCATCAGCTCGCGCAGATGACTGAGCAGCTTCTTCTGATCGGCCTGCGTCAGAAAGTGCATGAACGTGTTGTAGGGGATGATCGTGACGGCATAGCGCACATCCGTCCTGAATGTGCGCGCATCCGCATGGAAAAACTCGACCCGATCCGCCGCGGGCGCAGCGCCAAGCTTGCGGTTGGCGCGTTCGATCATGGCCGCCTCGATTTCGATACCGTGAACCTGCCGTCCCTCGGCTGCCAGATCGAGCGCCAGCCGACCGGTTCCGCTGCCGACGATCAGAATCGGGCGCTCGCCGGCATCTTCGGCGATCTCGCGGTAGAAGGGCAGATCCTCATCCTTGTCATGGTGTTCGCTGTCGTAGTATCGCGCAATGGTGGCGTAGAAGCTGGTCATAGATGGATGCGATCGCGCCGCGATCACTTCTTCCTTTCGATAAACTCACGCATGGCGCGCTGGTGTGCCGCACCCGCCCACAGATCGGGAAACAGGGTGCGTTCGGTACGCAGAGCTTCCTCATATGACTGTGTCAGCGCGGCGACACCGAGCGCCTTGATGCCGCGCACCGCGCCCGGATCAAGCGCGGCGATCGACGCTGCCCACGCCAGCGCTGCGCTCAGCGCCTGCCCAGCAGGCACGACCCGATTGGCGAGTCCGAGCGCGTGAACAGCGTCCGCGTCCAGCGGCTCCGCGGCGAGCAGCAGTTCCATCGCCCGCGCATAGCCCACCAGCCGGATCAGCCGCTGACCGCCGCCCCAGCCCGGCATCAGCCCCCGCCGCACCTGGACGAAACCCATCCGGGCATCCTCAGCAATCACACGGAGATCGCAGGCGATGGCGATCTCGCTGCCGCCGCCAAGCGCAAAGCCGTTGACAGCAGCGATCACCGGCACGGGCAGCGCTTCGAGCATCGACAGCGCGTCCCCCATGATCGGCATGATCCGGCGTGCATCATCCGCACGCAGATGCCTGGAAAGCTCGCCCAGATCGCCACCCGCGCAGAAAGCATCGCCCGCGCCGGTGATCACAACGGCGCGCAGACTCTCATGATGCCGCAGTGCCCGCACCGCGCCGGCAAAGGATCGCAGTGCGGCGATATCGAGTGCGTTCCGAACATGGGGACGATTGAAGGTGATCTGGCTGATGCCGTCGGGGTGATGCTGAAGCAGGATGCTCTCGCTCATGATGCCGTCAAGTTTAGCACGCTGCTCTGCGCTTTCCCAACGCTGAGTTGATCGGCTTTGGTCACTTTGATACAATGCCTCGCTTCCAGGTGGGGATTCTCCACCGATATCTGACGGTTGTTTCGGGCATGTGGATATGCAGAATAAACAAACCATTCTCGTCCTTACACTGTTTTTCACCCTCAGTTTGCTGACCGTGACAATAGTGTCTGCCCAGGCGGGCGGGCTTGATACCACTACCGCCTCTGACGCCTCACTGCGCACCGGACCGAGCGTGGATTATCGTCGTCTGAGCATTCTGCCAGCCGGAACCCCATTCCGCGCCGATGGACGCGCGCCGGGTAGCGGCTGGGCACGCGGCATCGTGCCATCGGGCGAGATCGGCTGGGTCGTCTATTCGGCGCTGAACGCATCTCCTGAACAGCTTGATGCCCTGCCGAGCGTGTGGACGGATACGCCGTTCACCCTGGAACCGCCGCCGGGTCCCGTTCCGACCGTGCCGCCCTCCCGTCCTGAAGGTGGGGCAGGACAGCCGACACCCGCCGCTCCGCTGCCTGCGCCGGTGGTCAATACTGCCCCGGTACGCGGCTTTGGGCTGGGCGGGCATGTTCAGGGGTTTGGCGATTATGCCGCCCAGCAGATGCGCCGCGCAGGGATGACATGGGTCAAGCGACAGTGGCGCTATCAGCAGGGGCAAAGCGGCGACATGCTG
>SZPD01000373.1 GCA_030263515.1 Anaerolineae bacterium CFX9
GCGCCGCGTGCGCGTACCATAGCTGCCGACTCCGCCAGGATAGCATCGACATCCGCCTCGCGTCCGAGCATGGCGGCTGTGCAGATATCGAGCGGCGCGCCTTGCTCCAGCAGATACTCGGCGATTTCGACGTTGCCGACGTGCGCCGCTGCCTGTACCGGCGTCTCGATCCATTCCGCGTTCTCATTCAGAAGCGCAGGCGTTTCTGCCAGCATCTGCCTGACCTTTGGAAAGTCAAAGTGCGATGCGGCGACGAACTCATTGATCAGTTCCTGCGACAGTGTCATGACGTTTATTCCTTCCAATCGGGGTTAGCCGTCACTGAACTTTCTCTCTAGTGTAGCGCGTTAATCGCCTTCACGCTCACCGGTTCGCCGGGACGCGCGCGAAAAAAACAGCCTGCGGAAAATATGCCGCAGGCTGCCGGGAACAGCCAGGAAAGGCGGACGCGCCGCAGGATCAGGCTTCGCTGGCGGTCGCGCCGGACTGTGCCACGGGCGGCAGGACGGCCACTTCCTCGCCATCGCGGATCAGCACCGGCTCCGGCGTCAGCAGACCGAACTGATCGAAGAAGGCTTTCACGTCGCCCGCCAGCAGTTCTTCTCGCTCCATGAGCAGCGAGACCAGCCCGCGAACGATGTGACCATTTTCACGGAGCGCCTGCCGCGTTTCCTTGAGCACCTGCTGGAAGGTTGTTTCCATAGCCTCAGCCATTTCCGGCGGAAGCTGATAGATCACGCCGCGCATCGTAGCCGCCATGCCCATCGCCGCGCCGAGTGGACCCAGCATGCCGGCGCGTGCCATGGCGTTGAGGATATTTCGGATAGCGCGGAAATCGCCACCGACTCCCAGCGTCTGATTCTGCATTCCGCAGAACTCGATTTCCGCCGCCTTGCCCGCCACGCTCACGCGCAGGCGGTTCATCCATTGTTCCTTGGTCAGCATCCCCTGATAGCTCTCACGCGCCGGGTAATGCATGACATGCCCATAGGCAGCCCCCTGCCGGATGATGGTGATGCGCGAGATGCGATGATCGGGCAGGAACAGGCGCACCGCCACCGCATGCCCCGCCTCGTGATAGGCGATGCGCTCGCGGGCTTCGCGGGTCATATGCTTGATCGGCGAGCGCAGCCCCATTTCATGTTCTGGCTGTGCAAGCTGGAAGTCGCGGTAGGTCATGTAGCGGCGGCCGTCGAACAGGGCATAGCGCAGCGCTTCATTGAGCAGATATTTGATGTCTGCCGGCGTGTATCCGGGCGTTTCGCTGGCGAGCACGACCGGATCCATCGTGTCATCGTGTGCCATCTTCGAGAGGTAGTAGGTCAGGATGTCTCGGCGTCCTTCCATGTCCGGCGCATCGACGCGCAGTTTCTTGTCGAAGCGGCCGGGGCGCAGCAGCGCGGCGTCGAGCGCCTGCACGCGGTTGGTTGCGCCGATCGTCAGGACGCGCTTGTGAAACTGGGATGGTTTGCGGCGAAGCAGTTTGTTCCAGAAGGTGCGCCAGCGCGCGCGCCAGCCATGTTCCAGGCTGAAGCCGCTCATCTCGATCAGCAGGGTTGAAAGCAAACCCATGCCGCCCATCGACATGCCGCCCATCGGATCCTGAACACCGCCGCCGCCCTGATCGCGGACATTGCTGACGCCGCCGCGCGCGCCGATCGAGTCGATCTCATCCATGAAGATGACCGCCGCGCCATATTCGCGGGCGGCTTTGCGTGCGCGCCCATAGATGCGCATCACCTTGAGCGCACCCATCCCCAGAAATGTCCCTTGCAGTGACGACGCATCGACGAAGAAGAAGGGTACGCCGGCTTCGGTGCTGATCGCCTGCGCCAGCCAGGTTTTGCCTGTGCCGGGCGGCCCCTCCAGCAGCAGACCATTGAGCGGCTCGCCGCCAGCACCTTCAAATGCCTTGACGCCGCGCAGCAGCATCACCACCTGCTGCGCCTGTTCGAGCAGTTCTGGCTGTCCGCGGTAATCCTTGAATCCGACGCCCTCCTGACCTGGCCAGATCACATAGGTGCGCGTCCGCGAGCCGATCCAGAAGAAGACCACAAACTGGAACAGGAATGCCAGGATCAGCACGGCGATCTGGATGACCAGCGTGACGAACTGAAGAAAGCCCGAAGTGCCGAGAGCAGGCGGACGGAACGCGCCCTCGATCACGCTGAAGAGCGCGCCGCCGACGGCCAGGACCGCCCGCATGATATCCGGGCTGAAGAGCGCACCGATCACGATCGCCAGCAGCGTTCCCCAGAACCACCAGCGCTTGATCAGCCGCTGAATGCGATAGCGCAGCTTGCGGCGCTTATCGACCAGCGTCTCCTCATTTTCCCAGTCGAACCGTCCGCCGGTTTCGACGTAGGGCTGGTTGGGCGCGTTGCGGACTGTAGGCGTTTTGGTGGTCATAAGTTCATCCGTCACAAACTCATACTATGGACGAGACTCGTCGAGCGAATCCGGCTCAGCCGGAATTGTTCGCTCTCAAAGCCCTTGAGCGATGCGTCAAATACGTCTGCCATCAGCGAGAAATCGCGCTGATTCAGCAGATCCGCCACTTCGGGATCGGTGAAGACCGCTTCCGACGCGATGATATCCGTCCCCTGAGAGAGGGCTGCCAGCCGCGCGGCGACATTGACCGTAGTGCCAAAGTAATCCAGCCGGTCGTTGAGCGTGACTGCGATCATTTTGCCCGTATGAATGCCCGCCTTGAGCTGGAGAGGTTTGCCGCCATATTCCATCGGCGCGGCGGCCAGGATCTCCTGTGCCCTCAGGACGGCGCGCAGCGCGTTGACGGGGCGTTTGAAGACCGCCATCACAGCATCGCCGAGCGTCTTGACGATCGCGCCGTCTTCCGCCGCGATCACCTCGCGCAGGATATCGAAATGATTCAACACCATGCCGAAGGCGGGTGCATCGCCCACTTCGGCATAGAGGCGCGATGAACCCTTGAGATCGGTGAAGACCAGCGTCAGACTGGCGACCTCGATCTGAATATCAGGGCGCAGCGTCTCCTGTGCGAAAAGATCGCGGAAAAGCTGCATCGAGGTTACCTCAGCGGCGGTGACGATCTGATCGGTCCACTGCATCCGTTCCAGAATGACGAGTCGCTCACCGCCGGACTGATTCTCAACCGTCAGGAAAGTTTGCGGGGCGACGGCGATCTCGCGCCCCTGCATCCGGTCAACGATGGCAAGGTGGAGATTGGTTTCGCCATCGGGCGTCACCTGGATGTAGTGCCCGCCTTTCAGATCGAGCGCGCGCACGCGATAGCGCCCCGGCTGAAGATCGACCAGCGACGACCAGCGATCCTCAGGCAGCAGCAGTTCCTGCATCAGGATGTGCGGCGTCACCTGCGGACCGCCGACGCAGTAGGCGATATCCTCAACGACGCGCACCGAGGCATTCGGGTGAAACGTCAGCTCGACTGCCTGATCGAAGTTGATATCAAAGTCGATGTTGCAGACTTCGCAGTGTACGTGGCGCTCGATATCGCTGAGGTGATCGGCGATCCCCTTTGCGCCGCGGCACAGCGGGCAGAGCAGTTCCCAGCGGAAGTTGAGCAGTCCGACGCGCGTCGCCATCAGGCAGAGTTCAAGCACAGCACGCCGATCCACGCCCCAGGCATCGGCGAGGGCATACGGGCGCAGGCGCATCACCGTCAGCTCGTCGCCGCGCTCGATCAGGGCGATCAACCGTTCGAGAAGCGATTCGTCAGCGCCGTTTCTGAGCAGGGTCTGCCGCAGGGATGCGATGCGGGCTTTGCCGCCCGGCGCGAGATGCATTCGCCCAAGTTCAAATTCCGGCAGGGCGTTGATCTGCGCCATGTCGTCGTAGTGATGAAAGGCGCGGGCGAACTCGAAGCGGCTGAGGATGCCGATCTGGATCGGCGTGGCGAGCGTCCCGAACAAGCCGTTCGGCTCTGCCCATGTCTCATACGTCATGAATGTGCCGCCGTCCT
>SZPD01000374.1 GCA_030263515.1 Anaerolineae bacterium CFX9
CGCCGATGCGAATCACGCCGGACTGCGCGCGCCGCAAGCCGATCAGAACTTCCAGCAGTTCGTGCTGACCATTCCCCTCTACACCGACCACGCCGACGATCTCGCCGCTGCGCACGCGGAAACTCACCTGTCGCAGCGCGGGCAGACCGCGCTCGTCGCGAACGGAAAGATCCTGCACCACCAGCCGATCATCGCCAGCCGACTGGTTCGGAGTCCGGCGAATCGTCTCGACATCTGAACCGACCATCATCCGGGCGATCTCGCGCGGAGTCGTTTCTGCGACGCTGACTGTACCGACCACCCGCCCACGATTAAGCACCGTCGCACGGCTGCAAATCGTCTTGACCTCGTGCAGCTTGTGCGTGATGAAAATGGCGGTGCGCCCCTCACTGACCAGCCGCTGGATGACTTCAAACAGGTCATCCACTTCCTGCGGCGTGAGCACGGCGGTCGGCTCATCAAGGATCAGCAGGCGCGCATCGCAGTAGAGCAGTTTGAGGATTTCCACCCGCTGGCGCACACCGACGGACAAATCCTCGACGCGCTGGCGCGGATCGACCTTCAGCCCGAAGGTCTGGGAAAGTTCGGCGACGCGCTCGATGATGGCATTCTGTCGCACGAACAGACCGCTGCGGATTTCATGACCGAGCGCGACATTTTCCGCCACCGTCAGCGATGGAACAAGCTGGAAATGCTGGTGCACCATGCCGATACCAAGCTGGATGGCGGCATGCGGGTTGGGGATCTCTACACGGGCATCATCGAGAACGATCGTGCCGCTGTCCGGCTGTTCCAGCCCATACAGGATCTTCATCAGCGTCGATTTCCCTGCGCCGTTCTCGCCCACCAGCGCGTGAATCTCGCCACGGTTGACCTCAAGATCGATATGGTCATTGGCAAGCACGCCGGGAAAACGTTTGGTGATGCCGCGCATCGAGAGAAACGTCATGAACGCTGTCCTGTCTCTGGAAACTCAGCCAGCAGCAGACCGGGGGATGAGGCGGGTTTCCCCATCCCCCAACGAAAACGCTGTGACTCTCAGGAACCCATCATGCTGCGGACTTCTTCGACACCGGCACAGGTGGGGTTGCTCATGAAGGCGCTGAGCTGATCTTCCGGCAGCGTGCGCACATCGATCACATCCAGCTCGCCGGCGATGATAGCTTCGCGCGCCGCTTCAACCTGCGCCATGTACTCGCGCGGGATCACATGACGAGTGTAGGTCATCTCGCTCAGGCCGACGCCGTTATCCGGCAGACCGTATTGAAGCACTTCCCCGCCTTCCAGCGATCCATCCACCAGGCGGCTGATAGTATCGTAAATCGCCACGTCCACCCGCTTGAGCATACTGGTCAGGACGTTGCCGGGAGCCAGATAATCCTGGTCGCTGTCCACGCCGATCGCGAAGAAGTTCTGCTCACGCGCCGCGGCGATCACGCCTTCACCCGTGCCGCCTGCCACCTGGAAGACGACATCCGCGCCTTGTTCGTTCATCGAGAGCGCCAGCTCACGCCCGGTCGCCGGGTCGCCAAAGCCGTTGGAGTAAGCGAGCAGCACATTGATATCGGGGTTGACCGCGCATGCCCCTTGCAGATAGCCATACAGGAAGACATCGATGCCGCTCGACTGCACACCGCCGATCGCGCCGATGACCGCCTGATCATTGACCTGCGGCAGATCGGGATCGGTGGTCACGAGACCGGCGAGCATGCCCGCAAGATACGAGCCGGTATGCTCGTCGAACATGATCGAGACGACGTTATCGCCCTCAACCACGATATTGACGATGGCAAACAGGGTGTCCGGATAGTCAGGCGCGACGCGCGCCAGCGGGTCAAAATGGCTGAATTCCAGCGTGATCACGAGATCGAAACCGGCTTCTGCGGCGGTGCGCAGGATGTTTTCACCTTCCCCAACCGGATCGGGCGATTCGATCGGCACGACTTCCACACCGAGTTCAGCGGCGGCCAGCGTCAGACCAGCGAACGCCAGGTCATTGTACGAGCGATCGCCGAGGCCACCCTGCGCGATGATCAGCGCGATGCGGGGCGTATCCTGCGCGACGGCAGCGCCCGAACCGATGATCAGCAGGGCGGCTGCCATCACAAGAGCAAAAAGTGTATTTCGTTTCATCATCCGTTCTCCCTGAAACATTTATATGCAGACGATTGCCTTGCGCGCTCAACGAGAGCGTTTAAGCCTTAGGGTGTAACGGTACAGGTCAGCGTGGTAAAGCGCGACGACATACTCAATAAGATGCCCATCCCTGTCCCATGAAAAGCGCGTCGTCTGAAGCAGAGGCGCGCCAGCCGGCACGTTCAGCAGCCCCGCCACTTCCGCAGAAGCGGCGACGGCTTCGATCGCCTCGTCCCCTTCATCCATGATGATCCCCTTGCTCTCCAGCAGGCTGTAGAGCGAGCCGACGGCTTCCAGCTCATCACGATCGATACCCGCCACGTTCAGGTAGGAATCGTGAACCCCGACGGGCGTCTCGTTGGAGAAGCGCAGACGCTTGATGCGCGTCATTTTCGCCTCGGCGGGCAGCGCCACCCGCGCGGCAACCGCTTCGGGCGGCGGCGCGGACTCAAAGAGCAGGATGCGCGAACTGGGGTGCAGATTGCGGTTGCGCATGTCTTCGGTGAAGCTGGTCAGATTTTCAAGCTGGTGCTGCATCCGCTGCGGCGCAACGAACGTGCCGCGCCCCCGCTCGCGGTAGACGTAGCCAGCGTTGACAAGCTCGCTCATGGCGCGGCGGACGGTCATCGGGCTGATGTGAAAGGCGCGGGAAAGCTCATTCTCTGAAGGCAGCGGCTCGCCAACGGTGAGGCGGCCAGACTCGATCAGTTGTTCAAGCCCCTGCTTGAGCTGGAAGTAAATAGGAACCGGACTGGTCTTGTCCATCTGGATTTCAGAGAGTTCCACCGCCGCACCTCGCCGCTTGGAAAACACTGATTCACTAGTTCTCTATAGAACCTAACGTAAATCAGGGGTTGAGTCAAGTGACGTGCGTCACTTCTTCTGCGCGTGCGCGGCGGCGGAAACTACTTTGTTTTACGACTGCTGTCCTTGAGGCGGATCAGGATGACGTTGCTGCCACCCTTCGACTTGGCTTTGCGCACCTCGATGAAATCGGGATATGCCCGCACAAGCTGCGACAGCAGCCGATGACCATACGTGCGCGGGTCAAAAGCGGGGTCGATCTGCCGCAGCGCGTTGCCGACAGCGGCGAGGTGTGCCCAGCCGTTATCCAGCACAGCCGTATCGAAGGCCGTGCGGAAAAGCTCCCGGAAGCGCGTCGGGCTGGCGGCGTCCATGCCGGCTTCGTCAGGGGAACCGGCGGCTGGTGGGGGTGCGGCTTCTCTGGATGCCTCATCGGCGATGGCTTGCAGATTTTCCGTGTAGACGAAGATATTGCAGGCATTGACGAACGAACGTGGGGTCAGGTTTCGCCCGATGCCAAGCACGAACAGATCCTTCTCACGGATACGAGTTGCCAGGCGGGTGTAATCGCTGTCGCTGGAGGCGATGCAAAATCCATCCACGCCCGCTGTATAGAGAATATCCATCGCGTCGATGATCAGCGCGCTGTCCGTGGCATTTTTGCCGACGGTGTAGCGGAACTGCTGAACCGGCTGAAGGGCATAGGTATGCAGCGCTTCCTTCCAGCTTTTCATTTCGGGTTCGGTCCAGTCGCCATAGACGCGCCGAATGATGATCGTGCCGTACTTGTTGACCTCTGCCAGCATCTGCGGCAGCAGCGAAGCCTGGGCGTTATCGCCGTCGATCATCAGCGCCAGTCGTCGATTGGTTTCCATCCGCTCACCTCTGTTCAGGAATACAGGTCTCTATCATACCACTGTGCCAGCCGCTTCAGGGTCA
>SZPD01000375.1 GCA_030263515.1 Anaerolineae bacterium CFX9
CATTGTTCGCTTTGTGCTTGACTGAGTATATCGGTGATTGGAAATTCCATGTGGTATAGTTTGCCCAATCCTTTTCACTCTTCCTACAGTTGAGCCAATCGGCCAGATAGGTATTCGCGCCGGTAAAACGGCGTACCTGCTCCCTGCCATGCCGGGCATCCCGCAGGTAGAGGGCAGCGATTTGCAGCGCGGCAGCCCAACCTTCCGTGTGCTGTTCCAACAGCTGCACATCCGTTTCACTCAGGGTCAGGTTCTCCACGCCGCTTAAAAAGCGCCGGGTCTCATCGGGTCGGAAGCGCAGGTCGTCGGTGCGGACTTCAACCAGCTCCCGGTTAACCCGCATCCGCGCCAGTGGAAAAGGCGGGTCGCTGCGCGTGATGAGGACGAGATGCAGGTGGGAGGGCAGGTGGTCGAGCAGCCGCTTGAGGCCGGTGTGGATCGCCGGGGTGTCGATGACGTGATAATCGTCCAGCACCAGCAGGCAGTCCATCGGGACAGCGCGCAGTCCGCCCAGCAGCCAGGCCAGCCAGCGGTCGAAGTACCGTGAAAAATCGGTGTAGGAGATGCCAGCCGGCGGGGATGGGAGGTCAGGATAGACGGCACGGAAGGCGTAAAACAGGCAGATCCAGAAGCGCAGAGGGTTGTTGTCACTGGCATCCAGCGATACCCAGGCCGCCTGCCAGTCGAAATGCTGGATGGCGGCGCTGACGAGGGTGGTTTTGCCGAAACCGGCAGGCGCGGAAACCAGGCCGAGCCGGGCCTGTAGCAGCGGCTGGAGCTGAGTGTAGAGTCGGGCGCGGATCACGAGGTTGGAATGAAGGCGAGGCGCCTGGACTTTGGCGGCGAAGACCGCATACCGGCTGCTGGTGGTATCCTGCTCGTGCATCTTCATTGCACACCTGCCTTTGGCCGTGTGCTGGAATGCGCGATGAATGATTGGAGCAAGCGCCCTCCTGTATCTCCTGTTCTTCTGGCTCATCCGCTCGTTTGCCAAGCGGTGGTATCAAAAAAGGTTGATATGGAATGAACGAATCTTTTTGTGTTTATTGGGTTAATAAACGGAGATACACTTTGAGGCGGTGAAAGGGTCTGCCAGGATAAGAATTTAGGAAGGTGATCGTTGGGTATCGTTTTGCTCCCGCATCGTGAGCGCCAGGTTCTCTAACATCTGGAGGACGAATGACAGCCGCTCCTGAGGAAACATGCTCAGGATGGCGGCGGCGCGCTCGTGCAGCGACAGGTCATCATCCAGGTAAAAATACATGATCGGTTTGCCCAGGGCGGCTGCCCACTGCGGCAGGTCGGGAGCGTCAATGGTCGATACCCCGGTCTCGACATTGGAAATGACCCCCTGGCTGAGGCCCAGCCGGGAGGCCAGTTCGCCCTGGGTGATCTCCGCCTCGCGGCGAGCGCGGCGAATCCGTTCCGCCAATCGTTTTTTGTGGTCAGTACCCATGCTGGCTCCTTGTGAATCAGATTCATAGATAGATTATCAAAAAACCATGACCATGACAATGTAATAGTAGTTTTTCACCACCACCAGGAATCGGTTGCGTTTCAGGTGGGGAGCCAGTATATTAGATTTATGGGTATTCAATCATATTTATCGGAGGAACAGCGTGTCCCACCGTCGCGTGAAGACGTTTTTGATGCAGCTCATCGAACGGGATCACCCCGGTAAATCCATCGAACAAATCCTGGTGGATGCCTATTGCCAGCACGGCACCGAACGCGCCGCGGCGCAAGCGCTGGGCATCACCCAGCAGTCGTTCAACGCCTGGAAATTCCGCTTGGGGCTGGATGACGTCATGCTCGTGGAACAGTCCAGGCGTTCACCGCAGTCCCAGAGGCAAGAACCATGACGCAGCACACCCGGTCCATCCCCCCGGAAAAGCTGCTGGAACGGGTGCTGCGCGTCGCTGAACTGCTCACGCTCCCGGCAAAACCAGAATATCTACCGCCTACTACGCAGCCTGATTCCATTCTACCGAGTGGAACACCACCGGAAAACGCCGCCAAAACTGTGAAACACTGTTTTCAGGTAAAGTAGACGAGTTCAACCGTTTTTTGACCCTGGGAATATGGCTCGCAAACGTCCGCGTTTCACGCCGGAGTCCGGCTTTGTCCAATACCTGCGCACCAGCGATGAAGAGGTGCAGTCACCGGAACGGTCACAGGCGGCCCAGCGCCGGGATATACACCAGCGGCTGATGAGCGGTCATACACTCGCTGATCTGGGCGAATACGTCGACAACTACACCGGGACATCCGCTGATCGTAAGCACTACCAGCAGATGCTGGCTGACGCGCGTCAGGGCAGATTCTCCCACGTGTTCGCCAGCACGCCTGACCGCTTCGGACGAGACGATGTTGAGGCGCTGCGCGCGATTGACGAGATGACCCGGCTCGGCATCCAGGTGCGGTTCGCTTCCCACCCCGATCTCGATCCTGCTGACCCCGATGACCGGCTGTATCTCAACATCCTGTTTGGCATGGCGAAGCGCGAGTCTGCCATCACCGGCAAGCGCACCATTGGCGGAATGTTGTCCAAACTGCTCAAGGGGGAATGGCCGTGGCGGGCACCGGATGGGTATCTCAACAAAGAGGTTCGGCTCACTGAACTCGGTCCTGAAGAGCAGCACCACCATGCTCGCTACAAGCGCTGGGTCGAAATCGACCCAGCGCAGGCACAAGTCTGGCGCTACGCCTGGGACCTGCTGCTGCAAGATGCGCCCACGCTGGAAGACATCTGCGAGGCGCTGACTGCTCGCGGTTACCGGCTGCGAAGCGGCGTGCCGTTTGTGCATGTGAATGCGCGTGGCAAACCCGCTGCCAGGAAGACCGCGCTGTCCAAGGCGTTTCACAACTGGTTTTATGCCGGGTGGGTGGTGGTGGACAATGACTGGGCCAATATCCCGCCGAAGACCATTCCGGGTACCTGGGAGCCGGTGGTATCTACCGAGGAATTTGAGCTGGGGTTGGCGATCCTGGCGAAACGCAACCACAAGCCCACCCCACAGAAGAAGCACTTCTATTTGCTGCAAGGCTTGATCTATCTCGAACAGGCGGATGGCAGGTTGGTCAAGCTCACCTGCTCGACCCCCAACGGCAGCCGCACCGCCAATGGGGTGTCCTACTACTGCATCCCCAGCAGTCATTTCAACTTCCCCTGCGCCCTGGTCGATGAGCAGATTCCGTTGTTCCTGAGCAGCATCCAGGTGGCACCGGAGGTGCTGCCACAGATTCGCCAGACGTACCTGACGGACGTGGGACGCTACACCGGTGGGCGCCGACAGGAGAAAGCCGCATTGGAAGCGGCGCTGGAACGGTTGGAGCAGAAAGAGCTGAACCTGTGGCGGGCATTCACCGATCATGGGATGCGCCCACAGGTCTACGAGCAGTTGGCGCGGGAGTATCAGGCTGAGCGCGAGCACATCGCATTTGCATTAAAGACACTTCAACAGGAAAATAGGGAATATATCGCCAACCTGGATGCGGCGTTACAGGTGATCGCTGAAATCCAGGCGCGGTATATGCAGCAGGATGTGCCGACCCAACGCGCCATTCTGCGGCATGTGGTGGGTAAGGTCGTGATCGACGAGCAGGGGAGAATCATCAGGCTGGAACTGCAACCGCCTTTCACCTACCTGCGAGCGCTGGCGGGTGAGAATGGCCGTCCACGGCGAAAACGAGAGAAGCGCAGCAGCGGGCAGCGAAGCCGCCCGAAAAAAACGAAATCCAGCACCAAGGCTGGATGTTCACTTGAGGTATCCTTTTGTGACCACACCCCGACCCAAAATGAACAGACTGCTCTCTCACTTGCCTCTGATTTCATGGAATACCTAGAACTCACTCGCTATCCTCAGCGCTTGACCCTGAACTCACTCGCTATCCTCAGCGCTTGACCCTCGAACAACTCCTGATCGACGAACAGTAGCAACTGAGCTTGTGCTTTGCGGTGGACAGGGAGAGACTTTCCCCTCCCCCAGCCACCATGAAGTCTCGCTGGCGCTGGCAGCGCGACCCTGCAAACAAGTGTAACAGGGTCGGCAGCCTCTCGGCGAACCGTTCGTCAAACGTATAGGAGGTTTTCCATGACCCGCGTTTTCGTCTTAACCAACCACAAAGGGGGTGTCGGGAAATCGACATCCGCCACCAACATCGCTTTCGGGCTGACTGGGTTGCTTCGGCGCGCTGGGGTAGCAAACTGCCGAGTGCTGTTGATCGACACTGACAGCCAGAGCCATGCCACGCTCGTCACCACTGGGCGCAATGACTTCGGCACGGATGACAGCCTGTATTCGGTGCTGATGGCAGATCGCCAAGCTGCCCCACAGGTGATGGCAAGTGTGATTGTCCAGAGTCACTGGGATGCTGATCTCCACGTGCTGCCCGCTTCGCCCCTGCTCGAAGGCGGCGAGCGGGAACTCATGGGGGTAGCGGGTGCGCCGTATCGCCTCGCTGATCCGCTCTCACGTATCGCCGGACATTACGCAGCGGTGGTGATTGACACACGTCCATCCTTCTCGCTGATGACGGAGATGGCTTTAGTCGCCGCTACTGATGCGATTATTCCTGTTGAGCCGCGCTATCTGGAAACTGTTGGACTGCTCAGTGTGATGAGCAAGATCAATGATGTGCGCGAAGGCTGGCGACGGCCCGACCTCCGTGTGAGCGGTATCCTCGTGACCAAGATGGACAGCCGCGTGAAGGGACACAATCACCTGCTCGATGAACTCAAGGGGCACAATATCCTCGGACGGCTGCTGTGTGGGGTGATCCCGGCGAATGAAGCGGTGTCATATGCTCACCGCGAACACCTTAGTATTTTCTCGCATGATCCCAAAGCCCCGGCCAGCCGTGCCTATGCCCAACTTATCGGGACGTTGGTGAAACGGCTGAAAGGCAGCGCAGCATGAGCGGCAAACGCGATAACACCGCTAAGCTCGATGCCCTGCTTGCTTCCGTCACCGAGGACATCCTTGGTGGCGAGGCGCTGGCGGAATTTCAGGAACATGGGCTGCGCGTTGAGCGTATCCTGCTTGAGCTGGTGCGCCCCGATCCCATTCAACCCCGGCGCGTGCTGCCGGAACGCATCTATCACGCCTTCCACGACAACCGGCTCACGCCTACACAGGCACTGCGCGAGTTAGTGCAGATGGCGCAGTTGGCGGCACGGCAAAAGGGAAGACCGTTCGATGGTTTACTCGACCTGCTGCCGAATCCCGATGATGAAGGCGATGACGAACAGAAATCACCTGTGTCACCGGAAGAAGCGCTGCTTCGTGATCTGGTCAATCTGGCAATCACCATT
>SZPD01000376.1 GCA_030263515.1 Anaerolineae bacterium CFX9
GCGCAAGGGCCGCAGACCGGGCTTTACCGACGCCGCGCCGCCGGAGATCGCTTCGCCGCTTGTCGATCATTACGCCGCCTGTCTCCAGGCAGAGGGTATCCAGCGGGTTGAGCGCGGCGTCTTCGGGGCGATGATGCTGGTGGAGATTCATAATGACGGCCCCGTCACCCTCATGCTGGACAGCGCAGACCTGGCCGGCGGCGGCTGACCTCACGCTTGTCTGCGGCTGGATACGAGTCCTATAATCAGCCCATCCGAGTCGTATTGTTAAGGACAGAATGCATGCTTGAACAACTGATCGCCGATCTGCGCCAGCCGGACGCGGCTATCCGCTATGAGGCGGCGCAGCAGCTTGGCGATTTCCGCGAATTCCGCGCCGTCGAGGCGCTGATCGCCGCCCTGCCCGACGAAAATGCCAAAGTTCAGTATGCGGCATTTTCCAGCCTGATCAAAATCGGCGCGCCAGAGTCAGCGCTGCCGCTGATCCTGTGGCTGATTGATTCGCCGGACAGCAAATTGTGGGAACTGATGAAGCTCAATATCGGACTGCGGCTGCGGCGTGGGCTGATCGATATGGTGCAGCGCGGCGACACCGCGCTTGCCGATCACCTGAATACTGTGCTTGCTGCCGATCACCTCGACGCGCGCCAGCGAACGCTGTATATGCGCCTGCTCGGCAAGACGGGCGATAAGCGGCAGTTCGACCCGTTTCTGGAACTGCTGGTGAGCGATGATCTGCTGATCAGCGTGGCAGCGGCAGAATCGCTTGGCTACATGGGGGATGAACGCGCCACCGAGGCGCTGATCGCTATCCTGTCTGACCGGCTGAACACCAGCGAACAGCTCCGCGATGTGTCTGCCGAAGCGCTGGGGCGCATTGGCGACCGGCGCGCCTATGACGCGCTGATCGAAGCCCTGATGGATGAGAGCGAATGGGTGCGGCGCGCGGCGGCGGTGGCGCTCGGCGAGCTGGGAGATAACCGCGCCATCGAAGCGCTGTCCAAAGCCATGTCAGACGACAGCACCATGGTTCAGGATGCTGCCTTTGAGGCGCTGAAGCGCTTCAGCTCCGGCAGCTATTCGACCATCATGAGCAACTAGGCGACCTGAGCGATGGCGCGGCTGATCACGCTGATACTGTTCGGGCTGCTGATCGCCGCCTGCTCGCCCTCACAGACGGCGTTCGTCGCCACACAGCCCCCGACAGCGACTGTCCCTGTTTTCACGGTGACGCCGACGTTTTCACCTGTGCCGACGCGAACGCTGACCCCAACCCCCGCGCCGACCGAGACGTTCACGCCAACGCCTACCGCCACGCCCACTGAGACGCTCACACCAACGACCGTGCCCACACAGCGGCTTCTCACGCTCACGCCGCCCAGCCGTGAGGGCGCGCCTGCCGCATTCTCAGGGGCGACACCGATCTTCGCCGCCACCGAAGGCTGGTCGTGCGGAGATTTCCCGTGTGCCGATGATCTGCGCGGCTATCAGCGGCGCATCAGCGTGCCGGAAGGCTTCGAGATCAGCTTCGTGGGGCGCTTCCCCGGTCAGGTGCAGCAGATCGCGTATGGAAACGACGGGCGGCTGTATGCAACCGTGCTGGAACGCGGCAGCCGGATGGGCGCAGTATACGTCCTTGAAGGCGAGACCCCGGTTCGCTACAGCGGCGATCTGATCTCGCCGCTCGGTCTGGCATTCCAGCCCGGCACGAATGAACTGTACGTCAGCGGGCGGACGACGCTCGAACAGGGTGGCAGTCTGTGGCATATCCCGGCCGGCGGCGGCGACGCTGCGACGATCATCAGCGACCTGCCGTGCTGCTACTCGCTGATCGACAACCAGCCGAACGGGATGATTTTCGGTCCGGACGGATTCCTGTATCTGGGCGTCGGCTCACGCAGCGATCACGGAGAGCCGCCGGAAGGATCACGACTTCAGGTCGCGGCGATCGAACCCTTCGAGGCGGCAGTCCTGCGGATTCAGCCGCACACAGGTGAAATCGAAACCTTCGCATCCGGGCTGCGCAACCCGTTCGATATCACCTTCTCCAGCAGCGGGCAGTTTTACGTGACCGATGTCGGCACGGTCAGCGGCATCGGCGATCGGATCGTGGCGCTCGAATCCGGCGGATTCTACGGTTTCCCGTACTGGCGCGCGCGCGGCTGCGAACGCTGCCCGGTCAGCACCGGCAGTCTGCGCCCACTGCCAGACCTGATCGCGCTCACACCGTTCACACTGCCGCGGGGGCTGGTGTCCTACACAGGCACGCAGTTCCCCGTCAACTTTTTCGATACGCTGTTCGTCAGCCTGTGGAACGCGGTCGAAGGCGGGCAGCAGATCATCCACATCGACCCGGCGAGGGCGGGCAGTGACGGTTATCAGCCGCAGCCATTCGTCACAGGGCTGATCCGCCCGACCGATGTCATCCTCGATCCCGATGGCGCGCTCGTGATTGCCGACTATGTCTATGGGCATATCTGGCGCGTGAGCTATACCGGCAGCTAACACACGAATCAAAAAGCTCGCGTCTGGCGACGCAAGCTCGAAGTCCCACACAGGTAAAATTGTCCGTCTAGTCGGCGGCGGCGCTCGTCGAAGGCGCGGTCTCGCTTTTAGCTTCCGGGGCAGGAGTCGAGGGCGTGCCAGACGCCGCTTCGCTGCTGCCATTGGTCTTGCTGACGCCGTTCGCGCTCGATTTCGACGCGCCCTTGCTGTCGTTGATATAAAAACCGGAACCCTTGAAGATCACACCAGCAGCCTGCACGATGCGCACGACGCGCTGACCCGTGGCAGGGTCAACCGTCAGCGGATCATCGCTGAACTTCTGACGGTAATCAAAGGTCGTCCCATCTTCGCGGCGATAGGTATATACGGGCATAGCGTATCCACCTCAACATGACAGATTGTGAATCACAATGGTGTTGTCTTCACTTCGATATGATACGCATGTTCCGGGGCGCTGTCCATAGGCGCGTGCAAACTCTGATGCAATTTTTATAGAATCAGAAGAGGCGAGCTGTGTCTCGCCCGCCCCTTGTCTGTTACAGCACAGCGTGTGCGCGTCTGCCTTACTGTTTGCGCGTCTGCGCCAGGTCGATCGCCTCATTCAGGACTGCGATCCCGGCCTGAATATCGCGCCCCACATGCAGACGAACAGCGCGCCGACCCTTGCTTTGCAGCGCTTCCAGATCGCCCGCCGCCTGTGCCGCCTTGAGCACGCCGAAGCCGTAAGGTGCGCCGGGGATGGCAATTTCCTGCGGATCGTCGCATGTGATCTGGATGAAAATGCCGTTATTGGGACCTCCCTTGTGAAGCTGCCCCGTGCTGTGCAGGAAACGCGGGCCGTAGCCGAGCGTCACGGCGCGGCGCGTCACATGGCGCAGGCGGCGGCGCGCTTCTTCCAGCGCAGCCATCGCTGATTCGGTCATCGGGACGTATGCCAGCAGCGCGAAGTAATCGCCTGCATGGGTGGCATTGATCTGGGCAGCTAACAGACCGGTCAGGCTGCCAGAGTCAAACTGGTGCTGGCGGCAGAGCATCAGCAGCAGATCCTTCTCATGCGCATCTGCATACAGGCTGACGCCGTTCTGCGAGATCATCGGCGTGGTCGGCGGAAGCTGCTGATGCGTCACGAAGTGATCGAGCAGCCGGGCGGTGTTCTGCTTGCTCTCGGTCACGTTCGGCTCATCAAATGGATTGATGCCCAGCACCTTGCCGGCCACCGCCGTAGCGAATTCCCACCGGAAGAACTCGCCACCCAGAGCAAATTTATCCGGAAGATGCAGGGTGACGACGGGCTGCCCCGCCTGCTGAAGCATGGTCATGCCGCTGTCGAGGGTTTCGTTGTCATCGCCGTCCACGCGCAGATA
>SZPD01000005.1 GCA_030263515.1 Anaerolineae bacterium CFX9
CGATCGCGCAGGCCGCGCTGATCGAGTTCTACCGCCGCATGCGCCCCCGAGCCACGCCCACGCTCGACAACGCGCGTGAGTATCTCGTCAGCCAGTTGTTCGAGCAGCGCCGCTACGATCTTGAGCGCGTCGGGCGCTCCAACCTGAATCAGCGCCTGCACCCGGATAATCCGATCCCGCGCCAGATCCGCACAGTCACCAAACTCGACATCATCAAGCTGGTCGAGCGGATGATCCTGATCAACAACGGCAAGGCGTCGAAGGATGACATCGACCATCTCGGCAACCGCCGCGTCAAGACGGTCGGCGAGCTGATCCAGAACAAACTCCGTATCGGCCTGCGCCGCACCGAGCGCGTGGTCAAGGAACGCATGTCGATCCGCGAGGCAGACAATCTGACGCCGGTCTCGCTCGTCAACATCCGCCCGATCGTGGCGGCAATCCGCGAGTTCTTCGGTTCGTCGCAGCTTTCCCAGTTCATGGAGCAGACGAATCCGCTGGCGGAACTGACGCACAAGCGCACACTGTCTGCGCTCGGTCCGGGCGGTCTGCGCCGTGAACGCGCCGGCTTTGATGTTCGCGACGTGCATCACAGCCACTACGGGCGCATCTGCCCGATCGAGACGCCGGAAGGCCCCAACATCGGTCTGATCGGTCGTCTGGCGAGCTACGCCCGTGTGAATGAATACGGCTTTGTCGAAACGCCGTATCGCGAGGTGATCAAGTTCCTGCCGGCAGACAGCGCGGAACTGATCGGTCGCCGCGTCCGCGAGGATATTGAGGACGGCAAGGGCAAGGTGATCGCCGAAGAAGGCACGGTGATCGATGAGGCGCTTCAGAAGAAGCTCGTCAAGGCGGGCATCGAGAATGTGCCGATCATGCCGTTCGTGGGCGACAATGTGTACTACCTCTCGGCAGACGCGGAAGACAATTACGTCATTGCCCAGGCGAATGCAGTGCTGGATGACCGCCGTGAGTTCGTGGCGGAGCGTGTTCCGGCGCGCCTGAATCAGAAATTCCTCAACATGCCGGTGCAGCGCATCGACTATGTGGATGTCGCCCCCCGTCAGATCGTGGGAATCAGCGCCGCGCTGATCCCGTTCCTTGAGCATGACGATGCCAACCGCGCCCTGATGGGTTCCAACATGCAGCGCCAGGCAGTTCCTCTGCTCCAGCCCGACGTACCCATCGTCAGCACGGGTATGGAAGGACAGGCCGCCTCTGACAGCGGACAGGTGCTGGTTGCCGATGTCGCCGGTGAGGTCACCAGCGTGCAGGGCGACCGCATCGTGGTGCGGCAGCCCAACGGCGATGAGCGTGTCTACCGGCTGCGCAAGTACAACCGGTCGAATCAGTCTACCTGCGTCGATCAGCGTCCGATCGTCATCAAGGGGCAGCACATCCAGCCCGGCGACGTGATTGCGGACAGCTCGTCCACTTACATGGGCAACCTTGCCCTGGGTCACGACGTGATCGGCGCTTTCCTGTCATGGGACGGCGGCAATTACGAAGACGCGCTGCTGATCAGCGAAGAACTGCTGCGCCAGGACAAGTTCACCAGCATCCACATCGAGAAGCACGAAGTGGAAGCGCGCGATACCAAGCTGGGGCCGGAAGAGATCACCTACGACATTCCGAACGTCGGCGAGGACGCCCTGAAAGACCTCGATGAATTCGGCATCGTCCGCGTGGGTGCGGAAGTTGGCCCCAACGATATCCTGGTCGGCAAGATCACGCCAAAAGGCGAAAAGGAACTCAGCCCGGAAGAGAAGCTGCTGCGCGCCATCTTCGGTGAGAAGGCGCGTGAGGTCAAGGACTCGTCGCTGCGGCTGCCGCACGGTGAAAAAGGCAAGGTCGTCGATGTCAAGACCTTCACCCGCGAGGAACACCCGGATCTGCCGGCAGGTGTGGAAAAGATGGTGCGCGTCTCGGTCGCCCAGAAGCGCAAGCTGACGATCGGCGACAAGATGGCGGGACGCCACGGCAACAAGGGCGTGATCTCCAAGATCGTCCCGATTGCCGACCTGCCCTATCTCGCCGATGGACGCACGGTGGATATCATCCTGAATCCGCTGGGCGTGCCCGGTCGTATGAACATCGGGCAGGTGCTTGAGATCCATCTCGGCTATGCTGCAGACCGGCTCGGTTTCCGCGCCATTACGCCCGTCTTCGACGGAGCCAAGGAAAGCGAAATTCAGGCGGAGCTGGCGCGCGCATGGATGGTCGATCAGGCGTGGAAGGAATTCACCAACCGCGCATGGGAATGGATCGCCCAGTTCGAGTACAACAGCGAAGAACTGGAAGATGATGCGGAAGTCCGCCGCCTGTATGTCCACAATCTGGTGGCTGAGTCCGGTCGTTATGATGCCGATCAGCTTCTGCTCGATGAGATCTATACGCGCCGCGTGGTAGTAGCGGAGTGGCTGCGCGAAAAAGGCTTCGACCCGGACGACATCCTGTGCTGGGATAATGTCGGCGTCGAAGTGGCAGAGCGCCGCCGCCGCGATCACAATGCGTTCAACGTCGGTCTGCGGCTGTGGATTCAGTGGGCTGCGCCGGAATTTGAGTTCGATCAGACGCTCGTTGACCGCGATCTGCTGCGCATCGCCGACCGTGTGATGTTCGAGACCGGGAAGCCCGTGCCGGTCTACGGCAAGCATACGCTGTACGACGGGCGCACGGGCGAGCCGTTCGATCAGCCGGTGACTGTCGGCATGATCCATATGCTCAAGCTGGCTCACCTCGTCGAGGACAAGGTTCATGCCCGCTCCACTGGCCCCTACAGCCTCGTCACCCAGCAGCCGCTAGGCGGCAAGGCGCAGTTCGGCGGACAGCGCTTCGGCGAAATGGAAGTGTGGGCGCTGGAAGCATACGGCGCGGCATACACGCTCCAGGAAATGCTGACCGTCAAGTCGGACGATGTTGCCGGGCGTGTCGCGACGTATGAGGCGATCATCAAGGGCGAGTCGATCAAGGAACCGGGCATCCCGACTTCGTTCCGCGTGCTGGTCAAGGAGCTTCAGAGTCTCGGTCTGTCGGTCGAAGCGATCGGCGAGACAGGTGAAATCATCCGCTTCGGCAAGGATGATGACAAGCAGCGCCAGACCCAGCCAAGCACGGCGCTTCTCACCGTCGGCAATGATGATCTGCTGCTGGGTGATGAGTAATCCCGGATTTTCGTGCCCCCTCTCGCATGAGAGGGGGTTTTTGATTCCTGCACAGCGGCTCGCCAGACACAGCGATGCGGGTTGAAGCGCGGGCCGCCGCCCGGCATGCACTGCGCAGCGAGATCGCCCTGCTGACGATCCTCGTCGTGACAGTCGCCATCGCCAGGCTGGTGCTGGGCGTCGGCATCATCGGCGGCTATACCCTGCTTTCCGCCGCCGGATGGTCGCTCGTGCTGACCGCCGGAGTCGTCTACTGGAGAAGGAAAGCGCACGGTCAGAGACGGTGGAGCCAAAAGGCACTGATGCTGTTCTATGCCGCCGGGCTGGCAGCCGTCACTACCTACCCTGCCGCGTTCGCCATCGGGCTGTTTAATGACACCATGCGCTATGCCTTCCCGGACGCCCTGATCGCCGTGCCGATCTATCTGGCAGGCGTGATCACGTTCATTCATCACGGACTGGTCAAGCTGGTGCGAAGCCGAACGGATGATCTTGCGCGCACCCGGCGACGCCAGGTCACCGCCCGCTGGATGCGCGAGCTGACGCGCGCCGAGCGGAGACCGCGAGGACACGCATGAATTTTCGATCTCTGCACGACTGGGGGCTGACCCCTGCGGAAGCGATCGCGCTTCAGGCTCGGCTGGCAAAGCTGGTCATCCACAACCGCCCCCTCAACTCGGATTCCGTGCGCCTTGTCGCGGGTGTCGATGTCAGCGTCAAGCCTGATGCAGCAGGACGAGCACAGTCGCAGGCTGCGATCGCGGTGCTGTCGCTGCCGGGCTTTGAAGTGATCGAGGTCGTCCGCGCAAAAGAGCCAACCCCCTTCCCATACATCCCCGGTCTGCTGTCTTTTCGAGAGGGCCCCGTCCTGCTGAAAGCCATCGCTCAGCTCACCTCAACGCCAGACCTCTTCATCTTCGATGGAATGGGACGGGCACATCCGCGCCGTCTGGGCATCGCCTCACATCTGGGGCTGTGGCTGGAGAAACCGACGATCGGCTGTGGCAAAACCCTGCTGACCGGCGTTCATGCGCCTGTAGGGGAAGCGCGCGGCAGCTACAGCCTGATGACCGATCGCGGCGAAGTCATCGGCGCGGCGCTTCGAACCCGCGCGCGGACGAAGGTGGTCTACATCTCACCGGGACACCTGATCGATCTGGAGAGCGCCATCGCGCTGGTGATGCGCTGCACGCCAAAATTTCGCCTGCCAGAACCCATCCGCGCCGCGCATAACGCTGCCGGGCAGTTCTAGCGCCAGGCGAGTCTCAGCGCGGTCAGGTTTTCAAAAATGCCGTCCGGCAGCGAGTCATCGGCTTCCGCTTCCTCACGGGTTGAGACGCCGGTCAGCACGAGCGCCGTCTTCAGCCCAACCGCCTGCGCCCCAGCGATATCAGTATCGAGGCGATCGCCGATCATCAGCGCCTGCGCCGGCAGAACGCCGAGCGCCTCAACTGCTGCGAGAAACATCGGCGCGTTCGGCTTGCCCATGATGAGCGGCTGCTGCCCGGTCGCCGCGCTGATGGCAGCGATCAGGCTGCCTGCTCCGGGAGCCAAACCTTCCGGCGTTGGAATGCTGACATCGCCATTAGTGCCGATGAAACGCGCGCCCGTCCGGATCAGCAGCGAAGCTCGTTTCAGTTTCTCGTAAGTGACATGAATATCGATGCCCACAACCACCAGTTCAGCATCATCAGCGAGGACGTAGCCCGCATCGCTGATCAGCCGCTTCAATCCGTCCCCGCCGAGAACGTGAATGCGTGTCCCCACCGGATAATGCCCGCGCAGCCAGGAAACGGTCGTCGTGCCCGATGTGACGATCTGCCCCGGCGCAATGCCATCGATGCCGAGTTTCGCCAGCTTCTGCACGTAATCCTGCGGCGATTTGGCGCTGTTATTGGTCGCCAGCGTGAACGACATGCCGCGCTCACGTAGGAACGCAAACCACTCCAGCACGCCCGGCAGACGCTCATCGCCGCGCCAGAGCACGCCGTCCATATCCATAATGATGCCGCGAATGTGGGTGAAGTCCATACAGACGATTATAATCCGCTCCTCAGCGAAAACCTACCCTGTGAGGTGAATAATGACCTTTTCGATCGCTGCGTATGACCCGGACGAAAAAGCCTGCGGCGTGGCCGTCGCAAGTAAATTTCTGGCGGTGGGAGCCGTGGTGAGCTGGGCGAAGGCCGGCGCTGGCGCAGTCGCCACGCAGTCGTATGCCAACGTCAATTTCGGTCCGGACGGGCTGGCGCTGATGGGTATGGGCGTCCGCGCCGATGATGCGCTCGCGTGGCTGATTCGGCGAGACACGAACGCAGCCGTTCGTCAGGTCGGGATCGTCGATACCCACGGCGGAGCGGCGGCGCATACCGGCAGCGGGTGTCATGCATGGGCGGGGCACGTGGTCGGAGAAGGCTTCACCTGTCAGGGCAATCTTCTGGCTGGCGAAAAAGTGGTGCAGGCAATGGCGGAAGCCTATCGCGCTGCCAGGGGCGAACTGGCAGATCGACTGTATGCTGCCCTGCTGGCAGGCGACCAGGCTGGCGGAGACAAGCGCGGGCGGCAGGGAGCGGCGCTGCTGGTCGTCAAGCCGAACGGCGGTTATGGCGGCGACAATGACCGCTATCTGGACCTGCGCGTAGACGATGATCCTCATGCGACTGAAAAACTCGCAGGCATCCTGCAAGCGCATCATCTGTTCTTCGGAACTGCGCGTGAGGAAGATCGCCTGCCGATCACCGAGGAGATCGCTCGTGAACTCCAGGCGATGCTGCGGGCGGGCGGCTATACCACAGCAGAACCGAACGGACAGTGGGACGACGCCAGCCAGGCGGCCTTTGCAGAACTGGTCGGCAATGAAAACCTTGAGGAACGCTGGAGCCGGGCAGACGGCAATTTCATCGATCGGGTGGCGCTGGAGTATCTGCGGGCGCGCCTGACTCCGTGATTCGATTTCGTCTGCACGTGCCAGCCAGAACCCCCGCGCTGCGCTGGATCACGCTGATCCTGCTGCTGGGCGCGCTGCTGCGCATCCATGCTGGCGCTCGCGAGGCGCGTTTTCACCCGGATGAAGCGTACTTCGCGGGCTTCGCCATGCGGGCTGCCCTCAATGGCAGTTGGCTGCTTGCCGGCGATCTGGACAAGCCGCCGCTGGCGATCTATCTCAGCGCGGCCAGCATGAGCCTGTTCGCGGCACAGACCAACGCAGCCGGCGTGCTGGATTTCACAGCGCGACAGGGTGAGTTTGCCGCTCGCCTGCCGGGAGTTTTCAGCGGAATCCTGCTGATCGCCGTCATCTACAGGCTGGCTTATGCGCTCTACGCCGATCGCCGTGTAGCGCTGACGGCGGCCGCGCTGATCAGCCTGTCACCGTTCGCGGTCGGCTTCAGCGGCTCGGCATTCACCGATACGCCCATGCTGCTGGCGGCAGCGCTGGCGCTGTGGGCGGCGGTTCGCGGTCGCAGGCTGACCAGCGGGATCGCGCTGGCGCTTGCAGTCCTGTGCAAATTTCAGGCGATCTACCTGCTGCCATTGATCCTCATGATGCTCTGGGGGCGCGGACATCTCGAATCGCCGCGCGCTGCCGCTCGTTTGCTGGTTCCGCTGCTCGGCGCTTTCGCGCTGCTGGCGCTGTGGGACAGCCTGCGCACAGGTTCCGGCGTGCTGTCTCTGGCGGCGGCGAACAACGCGCCGGGTCGGCTGATCCGATCGGATGAAGTCATCCCGCGCCTGATCGACTGGCTCAACCTGAGCCGCGGTCTGTTTGGCGCGCCGACGGTGCTGGTGCTGATCGCGGCGCTGCTGCCCACGGTCAGCCGCTTTCGCCGAGAAGCGCGGCGTCGCACAGCGCTGATCGATGCGCTGCTGCTGCTGTACACGGTCGTATATTTCGGCGGGCACTGGCTGATCGCCTTCAATACGTATGATCGATACCTGCTGCCCCTGCTGATCCCGCTCACGCTGCTCGGCGCGCGGGGGGCCGGCGCGGGACTGGCATGGATCAGCCGCCGGCTGACGCTCGCCGAAGGCGGGCTGCTGGGGCTGGTCATCCTGCTGTCGATGCTGGGATCGGCGTGGAACGCATCCGACGGCGGCATGCTCTTTCTCGACGATCAGAGCAGTTTTGCCCGTTCCTCAGACTGGGCAGATGCTGCCGCGTACATCAACGCACAGCCGGTCGCCACGATCATCTATGATCCGTGGTTTGGCTGGGAACTCAGCTACTATCTGGGAGCATGGAGTGACAAGCGCCGCGTCTATTATCCGACGCCGCAGGCGCTGGCGGCTGGCGCGCTGGCAGAGGCTGACCAGCAGCCGAGATTTTTCCTTGCGCCGCAGAGCTTGCCGCACACGCTCTGGCTGGAAGCGCTTGCCGATGCCGGATTCACGTTCGACTTCGCCTATTCAGGCACAGATATCATCATCTACAGGCTTATTCCGCCGGAGAGTTCCCCTGAGGAGGGCGGTTGATCTGCTGGAGTTTTTTGCCGGGATGATTCGGCTCGGTCAGACGGTGGATCTGCGTTGGCGCGCCATGGGGCATCTCCGGTTCATCCATAGAGGACGGCGCAGGAGCATCCTCATGCTCGACAGCGGGATAGCGGCGACGCCAGTTGGCGATAAACTGCTCCAGCCAGGCATATTCTGCTTCCATCAGCATCACACTGTGGCTGTAGAGCGCCTGCTGAGCGTCCGTCGGGTCGTCGCCATTCTCCAGCAGCCGCTGATGCGCCTGACGGGATGCCGCGAGCCGGGTTTCCAGCATCGCCATGCGGTGTCGCAGCGCATGATAAACCTGAGCAGGCTTGAGTACGTTCAGATTCGCCAGTCCGAGTTCCAGCCCCGCCCCGAAGCTGCGCGGCTCTCGCAGCAGGTTGTTGATCGCCGTTTGCAGCACGCCGCGCCCGGCTTCTGTGATGGCGAAGATCGTCTCATCCTGCTCACCCGCTGCTGAGGGACGGCTGCTGAGCAGGTCCTGCTTTTCCAGCCGCGCCAGCAGATAGTAGGTTGACGCTTCGCCGATCGTCAGCCAGTCCCGCAAACCGCGCTCATCGATCGCCCGCTGAAGTTCGTGCCCATAGCGCGCGCCTTCAGCCACAATGCTCAGGATGGTCAGTTCAAGGTCGGTCAGCACGGCAGTCCTTTAAGCGGGCGCTGCTTCAGGCTGTGCTTACTACCTGCGCCGGCCGTCTCGCAGCACTTCACTGGCGACAGTGAGAAGATTATTCGCGATGTAGGGCTTCGTCAAATACCGGTCGGCCCCTACATCCAGCGCAGCGCGGATCTGCTCCGGATCAGCGATCTCCGCCAGCACCAGCACAGGCAGGGAGTCAAAGGCGGCTTTGGCGCGAAGCTGGCGCACAAATTCAACGCCGCTCACATCGGACAGCGTCAGATCGATGATGACAAGATCGGGCAGAGGCGGCTCGATCAGGATGCGGGCGGCATCCTTGGCATTTTGGGTGGCGATGCAGTCAACGCCGACGCGGGTCAGCAGGGTCTCAACAAGGTTCAACGTCTCCGGATCGCTTTCCACGACCAGGATCCGGCGTTTATTCTGACTCACAGATGCTTCCTTCATGACGAAAAATTACTGTCTCATGCTCATGCGCATCAATCATACCGCATACCGACCGGGGGTGAACTATAAACCTTCATGAATCTGCGTACATCTTTGCCAATTCTAAGTGATGGGTGTATGCTCAAGGTGAAGTCCCATGAGGAGGCGGTAGATTGAGCAACCAGGGGATTTTTGCGACTTCCACACGTTTGATTCGTGTAATGTCGGTCAGCATTCTGCTTCTGACTGCCGGTTGTTTTCGCCCTGCTGGCGAGACGGTGTCGCCGACTGAAGAAGCCATCGACAGCCCGACCGGACTGATTGAAACCACGCAGCCTGGCGCGCCCCCAACCGACAGCAGCCCGCCTCTCACGCTGAACCCGGTTGATATCCTGCCCGGCGAAGGGCAGCCAAGCCCGACCCCGGAAAGCCAGCTCGGCACAACCTCCGGCGTCAACAGCGGCCTGCCGATCACGCTGATCCCGATGGGTTCCGGCGCTGATCCGGTGCTGCCAACTGCCACGCCGCCGGGAGTTCAGGTCATGATGACCCTCCCCAATATCACGCTGACGCCGCCTTTCATCACGCCAGGCGTTCCTCTGCCGATCACGCCAGACGCAGAAACGATCGGCACATTCGGCAGCGGAACATCAACGCCATCCGGGCTGATCACGCCAACTTCCCTGCCCGGCACAGGCGACGACTGCCTGTATATCATCCAGTCTGGCGACAGCCTGTATTCGATCGCGCTGGCGAACGGCTTCACACTGGCAGACCTGCGTGCCGCCAACCCTGATCTGGTGGGCGAAGCGCCGCTGCTCCAGATCGGACAGCAGATCTTCCTGCCCGGCTGTGAAGGCACGCCGACGCCGCCCGGACAGGCGCAGGTGGACTCGCTGCCGACCTCAAGCGCGCCGCTGGCTGGCGTCACGCTGACTCCGGAAGGTCAGATCTACACCGTCGCACCCGGAGACACAGTCTATCAGATTGCGCTCCGCTTCGGCACGACGGTGGATGCGATTGCGCGGGCCAATAACCTGTCCAACCCGGCGGCGATCCAGATCGGGCAGCGCCTGATCATCCCGCCAAGACCCGGCGGCTAAAAACTCTGCCATCCGCTCGATCAACGCGGGCCGCCCTGCCAGAAGCCGCCCGCGTCTTTGATTCAGCGCGCGTCTGCCAGGCTGGCAGACCGGATGATGAGATCGTCAAAAGTGACATCGACCTCTCCGCTGCCGGGCACTCCGGCAACCAGCCCGGCGTAGCCGCGCTGAAACCGGGTATCACGCGCTTCTGCCACGAACTGCCCATTGATGTAGAGCGCCAGATAATCCTCCACACAGACGATGCGAATGCGGTTGATACTCTGGTTCTGCTGAATGGCGCTGGTCTGCGTCCAAGGGATGAGCGCCCGGATGCGATCCGTCGAACCAACGCGAAGGGTATAATACCCATCACCGCTGATGAGGAAATAGTAGCCGTCGCCGTTGTCGCTGGTGGATGCCCGGCACATCAGCCCGTAAGCATTGTCGCGGTAGGACGAAAGCTGCTGCGTATCCACCTGGATCGAGACGTTGGTATGCACGTCTGCGTCGATCGTCCACATGAAACCGCCGTTGGCTGCCTGCGCCCGATAGACGCCGTTCTCCACACGAAAATCGACATTCTGACTGGCATTGGCATAACGCATCCATGCGAAATCGCTGTTAAATTCCTCATGCTTGAGCACGTCGCCAAGCACCACATTTTCACTCGGCTGCGCCCCGCATGCCGCCAGCTGCATCACCAGCCCCACCAGACAGAGCCAGCGCAGGAACCTGCTATGAGACATTGAACGGACTATCCACTTTATCTGGTTGCCCTCTGAAGTGTGTGATGTATAATCCCAGTGTGATCAAGAGCGAGTCCCCTATAGGCAGAGACTTAGACCGAGACCCACTATGATTGAAGTCATTATCGACAGCATCCGCGTCAGCCTGATGTCACAATACCGGGTGGTCATCCTCAAGGATACCAACTCTGACCGGTATCTGCCGATCTGGATCGGACCGTGTGAAGCGGACGCCATCACGATCGAACTTCAGGAAATGCCGCCGCAGCGCCCGCTGACTCACGATCTGCTTCGCTCAACGATCTCTGAACTGGGTGGCAAGGTCATCCACATCCTGATCAGCGATCTGCGCAGTGATGTGTACTACGCGCGTATCGTGATCGAGGTCAACGGCCGGCAGGTGGAAGTTGACTCGCGTCCCAGCGACGCCATCGCGCTGGCGGTGCGCGCCAAAGCGCCGATTTTCGTCTCCGATACCGTGATGGAACGCGCCGCCATCGAGCCGGAAGATGATGTCGAGGCGCAGACCCGCGATGTTCCGCCTGTCGATGACACGGGACGCCTGAGCGCCTTCCAGGACTTCGTCGACAGTCTGGATCTGGATGATCTCGACGACGACGACAAATAAGACAGCGGGTGCGCGGGGATGACTGAAGCGCACGCCGGCGGATCACCACGAAACCATCACGAGACATGTACCCTGGCGGCGCTGAAATGTGCCGTCTTTTTCTCTCACTAAGGCACTATGAGCAGCTTACCGTATATTCCGGGATCACAAGCCCCATTCAGCCAGGAAGCCGAGGAAGCCGTCCTCGGCGCTATCCTGATCAGCCCGGAGACGTTTCTGAGCGTGGCATCCTTCCTGAAGAAGGATGATTTCTTCATCAAGCGTCACGAACATATCTGGGATGCCTTCACACGCATCAGCGAGCGCGGCGAACGTATCGACTATCTGACCGTGCAGGAAGAACTGCGCGCCATCAACCAGTTGAGCGAGGTCGGAGGCAGCGGTTACCTGCTTCAGCTCATCAATAACACCCCTACCTCGGTACATGCCGAAGTGTATGGCCGGCTGGTCGAGCGCGCCTCGGTGCGCCGCAAGCTGCTGAAGGCGGCAGATGAGATCCGGGCGCTGGCGATGCAGGAAGATATGCCGCTTGATCAGGTCACCAACCAGGCAGAAACCCGCCTGTTCAGCGTGACCGAGGGCAACCAACGCAAGGACATCGTGCCGATTCGCGAAGCCATCAGCGAATACTATGATCGGGTTGAGCACCGGATGCAGCACCCGAATGAGCCGATGGGACTGCCAACCGGGTTTCGCGATCTCGACATTCTGCTCGGCGGTCTCCAGCGCAGCGACCTGCTGATCTTTGCGGGCCGCCCCGGCATGGGCAAAACGTCGTTTCTGCTGTCCGTTGCGCTCAACGCGGCGCGGATCGGCGGCCGGATCGCCATCTTCACCATGGAGATGGGGGCTGATCAGATCGTTCAGCGCCTGATTTCGATGGAGACGCAGATCAACACACAGCGACTGCGCGTCGGTCATCTCAACCAGACGGAGTGGAAGCACTTCGTCGAGGCGTCGGGCCGGCTGGCAAAGCTGCACGTTTTCATCGATGACAGCCCGGCGATGACGCCGCTCCAGATGCGCACCAAGTGCCGCCGTCTGATGCATGAGCATGGGCTGGATCTGGTGATCGTCGATTACATGCAGCTCATGAATGCCGGGGGCGGCTATGAGAACAACCGCGTGCAGGAGATCAGCTACATCAGCCGCAGCATGAAGGAACTGGCGCGCGAACTCAACGTGCCGGTTTACTGTGCGGCGCAGCTCTCGCGCGCGGTCGAAAGCAGGCAGGACAAGCGTCCGCAGTTGAGCGATCTGCGCGAGTCCGGGTCGATCGAGCAGGACGCCGACATTGTGATGTTCCTGTACCGCGATGCCGTTTACAACGAAGCCACCGAGTTTCCGAACCGTGCGGACATTATCGTGTCCAAGCACCGCAACGGACCCACGGGGACGATCTCACTGCACTTTGAAAAATCGCTGACCCGCTTCAGCGATGCCAGCACCCGCACCATCGATGTGAGTGTGCTATGACAGCGCCAACCTTCAGCGGCTTCCCACCCGGACGCACGCGCACCTTTTCCCTGCCCGCAGTCTTCATCACCGAGCTGCTGACTCAGATCGACGACGTATACGAGCTGAAAGTCACGCTGTTCGCCTTTTACGCCATTCAGCAGAGGGAAGGACGTTTCCGCTATCTGCGGCTGGCAGATTTCCGCAGCAGCACGCCTCTGATGGCATCGCTGCGGCAGGATCCGGATGTTCTGGAGCAGGCGCTGGCGCGCGCCGTCGAACGCGGCACACTCTTGCGGGTGGAAGTCACCCTGTCCGAGACGACCGAATCTCTGTACTTCATCAACGCGGAGCCAGGGCGCGAGGCGCTCGAACTGATCGCGCGCGGCGAATGGAAACCGGGAGAAGGCGATCTGCCGGTGGAGATCCTGCCGGAGCGACCGAACATCTACCGGCTCTATGAGGAAAATATCGGCCCGCTCACCCCATTGATCGCAGAGACGCTCCGCGATGCCGAGACCGAATATCCGGTGCAGTGGATTGCCGACGCGATCCGGGTTGCAGTTGAAAATAACGCGGCACACTGGAACTTTGTTCGTGCCGTCCTTCAGCGCTGGAAGAAAGAAGGAAGACGCAGTGAAATCGCTGAGAGATCTGATGAATCCACAGGCGACGGAGAACGCTACGTCTCAGGGAAGTATGCAGACTTCATCGAACACTGATTCTGGCTTTTGCCACCTGTGCGGTCACGAGTCGATCTGCGGCGGTATGGGCTACGTGCGTGTCGATCTGCCGGTTGAACACCCGGATTTCGGCAAGCTGTTCCGCTGCCCGAATTATCAGTCCGCGGACCCGGCACGCAAGGAAAAACTGCGCAAACTCGGCAATCTGGAAGCCTTTGCCGAAAAGACCTTTTCGACGTTCACCACCAATCCGCCCGGCTTATCCGCAGCGCAGCAGCAGTCGCTGGCAACAGCCTTTGCGCTTGCCCAGCAGTATGCCCAGCAGCCGGAAGGCTGGCTGCTTCTGGAAGGCACTTACGGCTGCGGCAAAACGCACCTGGCCGCGGCGGTCGCCAACGCGCGGCTTGAAGCTGAGGAAGCTGTGCTGTTCATCACCACCCCTGATCTGCTCGATCATCTGCGTATGACCTTCGGGCCGACCTCCGAGATCGGGTACGATGAGATGTTTGACCGGATCCGCAACGCGCCGATGCTGGTGCTGGATGATCTGGGTGTCGAAAACCCCAGCCCATGGGCACAGGAAAAGCTGTTTCAACTGCTGAATCACCGCTACACCCACCTGCTGCCAACCATCATCACAACCAACGTTGACCTGGAAGTGTTTGATCCGCGAATCCGCAGCCGCCTGCTCGATGACAACGTGATTCGGCGGGTGCGCATCACATCGCCGGATTACCGCACCCCCGTACAAGCGCGCGAGGATCAGCTTTCCAACCTCGGCATGTATGCAGAGATGACGTTTGAGTCGTTTGATTACGAAACCAACGCCACCCCGGAAGACCGCAGCAATCTGCTGCGGGCGCTCCAGATTGCAGGCTCGTATGCTGAGCAGCCGCAGGATTGGCTGGTGTTCATGGGGGGCTATGGCACGGGCAAAACGCATCTGGCAGCCGCGATCGCCAACTATCACCAGATGCGCGGTTTGCCTGTGACGTTTGTGACCGTACCCGATCTGCTGGACTATCTGCGGCTGGCATTCAGTCCCGGCGCAAACACGTCCTTTGACCGGCGTTTCCAGATGGTACGGAATGCGCCGCTGCTGATCCTCGATGATCTCGGCACGGAAAGCGCGACCGCCTGGGCAAAGGAAAAGCTCTTCCAGATTCTCAATCATCGCTATGTCGCGCGCCTGCCGACGATTATCACCACCGCAAAAGCGATCGAGGAAATCGACGAGCGCATCCGCAGCCGCCTGCTCGACAAGCGGCGCTGCATGGTATTCGCCATCACTGCCGTTCCCTATACGACCCGTGCCTTCTCCCGCCGCTGAAGATGCCGCTACTGCGCCGCCCGGAACCTGCTCTGATATATGCCCCATATGAGCGCAGATACCGCTCCGGCGTGCGCGATCTGCTGGTGACGCACGATCATACCCACCTGCATCTCGACTGGCATGACACCTCGCTCTGGCTGGATACCGAACCCGCCGTGATCCGCCTCGCGCTTCAGAACAACCGCGTGATAGGCGTGCTGGCGGCGTCCGCCCCTCTCAACCAGACGAGCTGGATCCGTATGGCGGCTGTCATCAACGGCGTGGATCCGCGTCCTTTGCTGAACACGCTGTGGTCACAGGTCAGTGAGGCGCTGCGGCTGGAAAGCGTCGCCGAGGTTGCATGGCTGATGCTCCACGAGTGGACGATCCCGTATGCGGCAGAGATGGGGTTTCAGTTTGCCGAGGAAATCATCACTCTGCGCCGCGCCAGCCAGCAGCCGCCAGACACAGCACCCCATCCTGACATTCTGATCCGTCCCATCCGGCAGGACGACCTTCAGCGTGTGAGCGAGGTCGATCAGGCAGCCTTCGCGCCGCCGTGGCAGATGTCCCTCAGCGATGTGCGACAGGCGGAACGGCATGCCTCAAACTGCACGGTCGCCCTCAGGGATGGGCAGATCGTCGGCTATCAGCTAAGTACGCTGTACTTTGATGGGGCGCATCTGGCGCGGCTGGCGGTCGATCCCGGCGCGCAGGGGATGGGCGTCGGCAGTGCGCTGGTTGGCGAGGTGCTGCGTCATTTCCACCGGCGCGGCGTGCATGCCATGACGGTCAATACGCAGATGAGCAATCTCGTCTCGCAGGCGATCTACCACAAATACGGCTTTCAGCGCACAGGCTATGATCTGCCTACGTGGATCATCCGCCTGTAACGTCAGCCTTCCATGCTGAAAAGCGCAGTGCGGAAGGCATCTGCTTCGGCAGGAAAGAGGTTGGCGTTCAACTGAAGCATGACGTTGCCCACCACATATACATATATCACGTCCCGGCGGGTATTGGCGTTGGCACGCAGGCGGTCGATATAGGTTTGCCAGGCCTGCATGTCCGCAGCCGTATTGAAGATCAGGATTTGCCCGCCGCTGGGGGCGATCCGCTCGATCTCGAAAATGTAACGGTCGGCAAACGTGGAGGGGGCATCGCGCCCGATCAGCATATCCCGCTGAAGATTCTGAATTTGCAGGCCCGCGCGGGAAAAAGCGTCAAAAACGCTCTGGGCATTGAAGCGGTTGAAAGGAAGTGGTGTCGGTTCTGGCTGTCCGCCGATACCGAGGCTGGCACAGCCGCTTATAGCAAGCATTGCAGTCAGGCACAGGATCAGGTATCGTTTCCAACCATACTGTGACATGCCCGATCTCCTTGGTGTATTCCCCTATTCTAACAGGTTTCTCTGATGACGCTCATTTACCATGATGACGACGGTGACGTATCCATCCTGGACGGCAAGCGCGTCGGGGTGTTTGGATTTGGCAATATGGGACGCCCGTCCGCGCTCAATCTGCGCGACAGCGGCGTCGAGCTGATCGTCTGCGATCCCAACCCGGAGCGGGTCACGATGGCGCGCGAGGAAGGCTTCCAGGTCGTACCGATCGAGCAGGCCGCGCAGCAGGTGGACATCCTGATGCCGCTGGTGCGCGATGAAGCCCTGCCCCGGATGTACCTTGACTACATTTCTCCGCATCTGCGGCGTGGTCAGACGCTGATCTTCAGCAGTGCCTACAATATCAAGTTCGGGTTTGTGGAGCCGCCGGCGTTCGTGGATGTGGGGCTGGTCTCGGCGCGAACAGTCGGCACTGCCGTCCGCGATCGTTATCTCTCCGGCGAAGGCTTCGCCAGCTTCGTCGCAGTCGCTCAGGATACCAGTCGCAAGGCATGGCAGACGGTGCTGGCGATCGCCCGTGCCATGGGGGCACTGCGCGGAGGCGCGATCGAGATTCAGTTTGAGCAGGAAGCAGAACTTGATCTGTTCATGCAGCAGGCAATTCTGCCGATCTTCCATATGGCAGTGATGACCGCCGCCAAACTGCTGATGGAAAAAGGCTACTCGCCGGAGGCCGTTTTTACCGAGCTGTACCTCTCTGGCGAGACTTCCGACTATCTCAAGCATGCTTCATTTCAGGGGATGAATAACGCGCTCAAGCTTCAGTCGCTGACGGCGCAGTACGGCGCGCTCAGCCGGCATGAGCGCTTCAGCGATCTCAAAATGGAACGCCTGATGGAAGTCTCGCTTGAAGAGATCCGCAGCGGAAAGTTTGCCCAGGAATGGGCGCGCGAATTCAACGCAGACTATCCACGTCTGCGCGCCCTGCTCAAAGCGCGCGAGAAGATGGATATGTGGGAGCTGGAGCAGCAAACCATCGAAGCGCTGCGCCGTGATGTCAACCGCTTCGATTTTGACTAGAAGCGGCCTGTCATGGCGTCCACATACCCGGTAAGCTCGGCATACCCGTAACCTGTCACATCGCCGGAAATACGTACTGTGCCTTCCCAGTAGGCGATATCGCCGCCGGTCAGCTCCTGATCAGCGATCTGCGGTGTGACGGTCAGGCGCAGCGGCTCTGCCTCGCCAATATCCACCGTGATCACCCAGCCCGCCGGATATTCTGCGCCGGTATGCGGGCTGGTCCAGGATGCCGTCGCCTCGATGGTAAAAGAATCAGCGGGCAGGTAGCGCGTGCTGCCGTCAGGCTGGATCAGCAGACCGCCGAAATACGGATCGCGCCCGCCATCCACCTGGCGAATCTGACCGACCATCATCTCGCGCTGATCATCAAACTGCAAGCCGAACCAGTCCCAACCGAGCGCCGTGCTGCCCAGCGCGCTGGTGCTGAATTCATGATCCTTCCACGATGCGCCGGATACGCTGTGGACAACATCGCCGATCGTGATCGTGCCTTCTGTGAGCAGCCGGGTGAGCGAATAATAGTGGCTGGCATTGCCCGGTTCCTCACTTTTGGCGCTCAGCCCCATATCGCCCTGAAGCGCCGGCGGCTTGATCTGCGTGAGCGTCAGATCGACGCTGACATCCGCCATCGACGCGGTGATGCGTGTCGTTTCAGCGGAGTCGTCGAGCGCGATCACCTGCCAGTCCTCAAGCCAGACGCGATATCGCGGGTCTGCCTGTGCGCCTGCCAGGTTTGCCCCGCCGCGGCTGAAGCGCTGCTCGTGGTAAAACGCCTCGCCGGCAACATCCGTCACGGCAAAATGCGCCATGTAGAGCTGATTGGCCCGCCACTCGCTGCTGCTGGTCTGTGTTTCTGGCGAAATTGCGCGGCGGAAGATCGTGAACTGGTAACCAAAACGGCGTCCGTCTGCCCCTTCCAGATTACCGGTGTAGTACCACCACTCGGTCTGATACTCAGGGTGCGCGCCGAAATCGCGGGGAAACTGCCAATCGAGCGGCTCGGTGGCGCGCGCATAGCCGCTGATATCGCCGCCGATGTCAGACAGTACCGCGTTGGCGCTCACCGTGTCGCCGGTTGCAGGCTCCAGCAGGCTAAAACCGAAGGCGCTGATGGCGAGCACCGCCGCAATGAAGATCGCCCAGCGCAGATTGACATGCATTCTACATCCACTTTCTGCTTGTGGAATTCATCACAAAGAGGATGATACAAGGTATGCCTGAGACGCGGGTGAGAAGCTGATCACATCTCTGTACCGGGAAACATAAAGAGCGTAAACGGCGCTTTTGTGGCAAACTTGCTGCGCTTTGCGTAGACGAAGGGGGATCATCATGAAGGCACATCGTCTGCTGCTCATCTTCTGCGTTTTTGTCACCATCGGCGTGACCCTGGGACTGCTGATGATCAGTCGCCCGGCAGCCGCTCAGATCATCCCATTTGCGACCAATACGCCCCGGGCAGGCAGTCCCCTGTCCCCCACCGCCACACTTAATGTTCCGGACGCGCCATTTGAGCGTTATGCGCTGCGCCTGCTGACCGAAGCAGATGTCCTGGGAATGCTGGAAAGCACGCTGGCGGGTTTTCGTGAACCCAGTGAGGAAACTGCGCTGGCGGTGGCGCTCATTCAGGGAGAACTGGCACGGCGCTTCCCCGCCGCACCCCGCAGCGCTGAACAGCGTGACCGTATCCTGATGGCGATGCTCAGCAGTCCGCGTGGACAGGTGGACGCCCGATCGTTCGCCTATGGCTACATTGCCGATGCGCTGACTGCCGAAAATCCGATCTTCAACGCCACCTATACCTTCGAGCGTGCCGGGTTCCGTTATACGCTGACCGCTGCCAACTTCAACGGAGCCGGCGCGCTGGATGCCATCGTCCATGTCACCTACCCTGCTTCGGCTGTCCAGCCTGAAGATGTGCGGTTCGATATCTACGTCGCTGCCGAAGTCACATCCAGCGGCGCATGGCGCGTCCTGCCCGCCTCGCCTGCCTACCCGGCTGCCCCGCTGGGATCGGTGCAGCAGATTATGCTGGAACGCGCCGCTGATCTGACCGGCGACTCGATCGCTGAACTGGCAGTCGCCATCGATGACGGCTCGCTCAACCGCCGTCTGGAGATCTTCGGCTGGCGCGGCGACCGCATGGTCAACCTGCTGGCTCCGGGCGAAACGATCGCCTTTGGGCTGATCAATGCGCTTGAAGGGGGCAGCCCGATCGTCGTGCAGACCCTGCGTGAGGAGTCGGCGCGCTGGAACTGCCTCAGCCAGCAGGAACAGCGCTGGTCATGGTCGCTCAACGCCTTCCGGCGCAACCCGATCGGCGGCTTCCGCGATCAGAATACCCTCGGCTGCGCTATCTACCGGCTGGAGCCGATCTTCTCGCAGCCGTGGGGGCAGTCGCGGAGCGCCATCGAAACGCTGCTGATGACGTTCCCAGTGCTCGATCCAGCTGTGCCTCGCGCCCGCGTGGCGCTGGCCATGCTGACGGCGCTTTCCGGCAATGTCAGCGATGCGGCAAACCAGATGATCACCCTGCGCGAGGCCTACCCGGATGATGAATGGGTGCAGGCACAGGCCAGCGCCTTCCTGCGCGCGGCGAGCAACCCTTCGGCAACCCCGCTCCAGTTGTGCGGCGCGCTGCACAGCGCAGGCGTTAACGGCGACGGCATGTGCGATCCTGACGATGCGCTGGAATACATCCTGACATCCAATCCGCCGCTGCGCAGCCTGCCGCTGTCAACACAGCTTGCTGCCTACGGGCTGATCACGCTCGACCAGTTCACCATCACCGAAGCAGGGCGGCTGCCGAGAGAGCTGCTGCGGCTGCGGCTGAGCGATTTCGGTTCGCCTGATCTGTGGTGGATATTCGCGCCGCTTCAGCCAGACACCTACACCGCCACCCGCGCTGAGCCGCCCGCTGGCAGCACACCGGAGGTGATCGCGCCATCGGTGCTGCCTCCCACGAACGCCTACACGCTGCTGATTGATGAGAACAATCCGCGGGCAGCGCTGACGCTGATTGATACCGCGGTGCGCGCGGCCACCGAAGCCAATCCGTTCGTGCCGATCTCCCCCTCCCTGCGCTATATGCGCGCGCTGGCATACGACCTGCTCAATGACCGGGTGACTGCCCGGCAGGAATACTTCAATCTCTGGACGAGTTCTCCAGGTTCCGTGTGGGGGCAACTGGCGGCGGCGCATCTTGAGCGGCGCTGATGGCCGAGTGGACTTAAGCACGCTGGAATGCAAGGCATCAGCGGCGTACAATGGTGAGCGTTTCAGGGCAGACATGATTGGTATCCGTGAGGCAGACAGAAAACTATGAAACTGGTTACGTTTACGCATGGTGGACGCACGCGCATCGGCGAGCTGGATGGCGATACGGTCTATACGCTCGCATGGTCAGACAATATGCGTCACATGCTTCGCCGTGGGGTGATCGCCCAGCGCGCCTATGAACGCTTTCCCGCCGAAGCAGTCAAGCTCGAAGCGCCGCTCATCCCCGGCAAGATCATCGCCGTCGGGCTGAATTATGCGGATCATGCCAGGGAAACAGGCAAGGAACCGCCCGCTGAGCCGCTGCTGTTCAGCAAGTTCCCCACTTCGGTGATCGGATCCGGCGATACGATTCGCTGGCGGACTTCAGTGACCAATCAGGTTGATTATGAAGGCGAACTCGCCGTCGTGATCGGCAAGCGCGGCAAGGATATCAGCGAGGACAAGGCGCTCGATCATGTCTTCGGCTATACCATCGCCAATGATGTCAGCGCCCGCGATCTTCAGTTCGGCAAGGATACGCTCTGGACGCGCGCCAAAGGGCTGGATACGTTCTGCCCGCTGGGACCTGCCATCATCACCAAATCGGACATTCCTGATCCGCACGCGCTCAGCCTGAAAACCGAGCTGAACGGCGAGGTCATGCAGGACGGGAACACGAGCGACATGGTCTTCAGGATCCCGCTCCTGATCAGCTATATCTCGCGCATGTTCACGCTGGAGCCGGGCGATCTGCTGCTGACGGGTACACCCGCAGGCGTGGGGCGCGCCAAAACGCCGCCGCGCTTCCTGGGAGATGGCGATGTGGTCAGCATCACCATCAACGGCATCGGCACGCTGACGAACACCTGCCACCCGATGGAAGATTAGGCGGCGCAGGCTTCCTGCGCCCGCTTTGCCCGGCGTGAGGTATAATCAGGAAACCTGCAAACAGCACGTCAGAAGGCGGCTAGCGAACATGACCTCATTGGCTTCCCATCATGAAGAGGCGCTTTTCGACATCGCCCGGCAGGCGATGGAAAATGCGTATGTGCCTTATTCGATGTACCGCGTTGGCGCTGCCCTGCGCGCAGCCGATGGCAGAGTCTTCAGCGGCTGCAACATCGAAAATGCCGCCTACCCGGCGACGATCTGCGCCGAACGGGTGGCGCTGTTCAAGGCAGTCAGCGAGGGCGTGCGCGGCTTCGATACGATCGTGGTGATGACCGTGGACGGCGGCTCGCCTTGTGGACACTGCCGGCAGGCGCTGTTTGAGTTCGCCCCCGATCTGCGCGTCATCATCACCGATTCCAACGGCAGCGTTGGGTTTGAGGGTTCGCTTCGCGACCTGCTGCCCATGGGCTTCGGTCCCACCAATCTTGGCAAGCCACAGCCCTGATCGCCGTGCCGCGCCCGGAACGTTCCTTTCGCACACCTGCGATCATCCTCAAGCGCCGCGACTTTGGCGAGGCTGACCGGCTGCTCACGGTGATCACGCCCCGGCACGGCAAGATCGACGTGATCGCCCGCGGCGCGCGCAAGCTCAACAGCCAGAAGACCGGCCATGTTGAGCTGTATACCCGCACGGAAATGCTGATCAACACCGGGCGTGAGCTGGGTCAGGCAGTGCAGTCTGAGATGGTTGCAGCCTATCTGCCGCTGCGGGAAGATCTGACCCGCGGCGCTTATGCCGCCTATGCTGCCGAGCTTCTCGACCGTTTTACATCCAGAGACGAGCTTTCGTCTGAAGGCGCGACGGCTGACGAAGAGGATTCCGCGCGTCTGTTCGCCCTGCTCGATGATACGCTGGATCGGCTGTCGACAGAGGAGGATCCACGCCTGGCTGTTCGTTACTTTGAGATGCGCCTGCTCGATCTGGTCGGCTTTCGCCCGGAACTGACGGATTGCATCATTGAGCGCGAGCCAATTCAGCCGGTCGATCAGTTCTTCAGCCATGAGGATGGTGGCGTCGTCTGCCCGCTGCATGCTGTGCGCTGTGGATCCGTCATCCCCGTACCGATGGTCACACTCAAGCTGATGCGGCACTTGCAGCGCAGTCCCTACAGCCATGTGCGCTCGCTGAATGTGCCGCTGGCACTGCACGATGATGTTGAGCGCGTCATGGTCAGCTATCTCACCTTCCTGCTGGAGCGCCGCCTTCAGAGTGTGGAGTTCCTGCGCCGTCTGCGTTTTGCGCGCTAGGCTGATGCCATCCGTCTGCGTTATGATCAGATCGCTATGACGAACACACGATCCATCCGGCTTGATCAGTTTCTTTTCAGCGGTTCCGCCACACTGGCGCAGACTGCCGGTCTCGCGCCGCAGGAAATGGCGATGTGGCGCGGGCTGGCGTCAGTTCAGCCAATTGACGAGGGCTGCGCCTTTGGCATTTTCGCAGGAACCGACGATCGATTCCTGATCGCCCATGCGCATCTTCACGGAACCGCCCCCGCAACTTTATGCGTGATCGTCCCCCGTTCGCTGCTGGCCGAACGCGCGGGCGATCTGCTGCCCCTGCTGCGGGCTGTGGACTCGGCTGCCCATGTTGAACCTGATACGGATGGCACACTGGCTCCGCTCGATATTTCCGATGTCACCCCGCCAAGACCTGCCTCAGTCGGCACGGCGCTGACTGAACTTGTAAATGCCGCCGGGGGCGACTTCTCTAAGGTGATCCGGCTGCTCAATGCAGCGCTTCACGATCGCGGCGTGATTATCTACGGCTACGAGGGCGATGCGTTTGCTCGTGTCCGCGTGATCGAAGGGGTGCTCGCGCTGCTGCCCACGCGCCTGCGTCCTGATTTCACATTTTCGACGAACCGCCACGAACACATGACCACTCAGGCGCGGCTGGTATTCGCCGAGCGGCATGTCACCAGCGGTCGGGCGGTCGTGGACTGGAGCGCCGGTCAGTTCCCGACAGTAGAGGAACTGGAGTCGCTGGCGACTCCCTATCTGCGCCAGATCGAAGCCGCGTTTGCGGAAGGCGGGCTGGAACGGGTTATCGAACATGTCGCCAGCATGGATGGCATCGCGACGACCCTGCGCCCGGACAGGCTGGCGATCAGCCTCGGTGTGCTGGCAGAACGCTTTTCGCTTGACTCGCTGGTGGACAGCGATGATGAACTGCCAGTCGAGTCGATCATCAACGTGCTCAGAACCGCGCCGCCCACCGGAACGCGCAAATTTCGCTATGCCGAGCGGCTGCTGGATTATGCGCTCGAATCGCGGGATGCAGGCGCGGCTCAGACCGTCAGCACGCTGATGGACGGAGATGCCACGCTGGATGCCAGCCTTGCCAGCAGGCTGGACGCGGCGCTTTCGTCTCACCCCGACGCCGTTTATGCCTTCGTGCGCACACGGCTGGCTTCCGGGGTGGAGGATCGCTGGCTGACGCGGCTGAAAGCGGCGGCGCTGGCTTCGCTCAAGGTTGCCCTGCTGGACGGGGATACCGAGACCATTCTGAACTGGCTCCGGCTGATCGCGCGCGAACCCGCCGCCTATGATCTGGGGGATGTGCTGCATCAGGCGCTGCTTTCCGCCCATGTCCTTGCCCAGCAGTCCGATTATCCGGCTGAGCTGGCCCGCGGGCTGGTGCTGCTGGCCGCACGGCGAGACGCAGCCGCCATCGAAATTCTGCTCAACGATCCGGCGCTGCTCAATGCGCTGCCCGATCCGCTGGGCGCGGCGCTGCGCGATCACACGGGCGATCCGGGCGCACTGCTTCAGGCGTTCGGGCTGGAGCTGCTGCTGGTTGTGCTGTCCCGCGCGGCTGAGCAGCGCATCCCCGATCTGTTCAATTCATTTGCCATTGAGCAGATCTGGACGCTCTACCTGAACGCTCAGGCAGCTCCCAATTCCCCCTACTCCGCCGAGTCGATTATGAACCAGTGGCTGGAACACGGCGCTGGCTGGCTGAACCCGCCCGCCATCCTGGCACTGCTCAGCGTCAGCCTGCGCGAACGACGGGACGACCTGTTTCACAAGCTGGCTCACCCACTCCATGACCGCGATGATTATGTTGCGCTGATCGCCGGGGCGCTCAGCCGCAGCGGACGCGGGGTCAATGACTCGCTGGCCTTGATCGCGCAGATGATCGCCGTCGGCGATCTGACCCCTCAGAGTACGCTGGATATGTACGTCCAACTGCTCGATGAACTGGAGTGGCATCGCGCTGCCCTGCCGATCATGACGCAGATCGGGCGTATCCTCCAGCAGTCACCCACACTGGCAATCAGCCAGGCGGCGCTGTGGCAGCTTCTCGGCGCGGCGGCTGAAGCGCGTGATGATGGGCTGATGCGGACGGTGGTGCGCCGTATGGACGCAGAGCTGAATGCCACCAGCGACGACACAGCGCTCGTCAACAGCCTCGCCCAGCTTATCACGCTGGTAGGGGGAAGCGCATCCGCGCGCACCGAAGTGATCGCGTGGTGGCGAGCCTTTGTGCGGGGTCAGCCAACGGCGCGCCTGCAAAAACTCGACAAACTTCTGGAGGGGCGGCGGCTGGAGGATATCCGGCTGATCGCGCAGAGCGCAGTCGCCTTCCGCAGGATGCTCGGCAAACGTACCCTCAGCCAGTTCGCAGAGGAAGTGAACACCGCCTTTGGCGTGCTGCAATCCCTGACCGAATCCTACGATCCGACCGGCAAGCGGCAAACTGCGTTTGACCCGATGACGATCCGCAGTGAGATTGAGGATCGCAAGGAAGAGCTTTCCCCCCAGCAGCGGCAGATCTTCGCCAACAACCTCAAGGCGCTGGCGAGCATGATCGCTGATATGGGCGACGCGCGCACCAAGGCCAACCTGATCCGCCGCAGCGATGATCTCGACCGGCAGCTCATGACCGGCGAACAGCAGCCGCACAGCGCCGTGGATGTCCTCAAATGGCTGTCCGGCTACCTCAGCGGGGCACAGGAAGAAGCAGAGGACGAAGAGTGATTTTTGCGCGTTCAGCCCAGCGGTTCATCTTCCGCTGAACGCCAGGATCGCCGCATGAGGCTGTGCGCCGCAAATGCCCCATAGCGAGACAGCAGATAGATCAGCCGGCTTCGTCCCCCCACCCAGATCAGCGGGCGGCGCGCTTCGATCCCATCAAGGACTGCCTCTGCCACCGCAGCGGTTGAGTAGATCTTCGTCAGGGGCGATTTCACACGCGCCAGCCGAGGCTGGCGAGGCTGATGAAACATCGGCGAATCGACGAACAAAGGATTGGCGACACCGACATGAACGCCGTCAGCTTCAAGTTCGATACGCAGCGCCTGCGCCAGATTGTTGATCGCCGCCTTGGTCGCTCCATAGGTGGCATATTCCGGCCCACCGTACAGCCCGGACACCGAACCAAGCATGATGAGCGAACCGCCGCTGGCGCGCAGGGCTGGCAGCGCTGCATACGCCACATTCACCGTGCCGATCAGGTTGACGTGAATCAGATCATGGTGAGCGGACAGCGGCAGCTCCATGAACCGCCCGGTGCGCAGAATGCCTGCGGAATGGATCACGCCGCGCAGACCGCCAAGCGATTCGAGCGTGTGCTGCATATTGCGCACAACGACATCGGCCAGGCTGACATCCCCTGCTCGCGTTATGACTGGCTGAAGCTCACGGGCGGCGGCTTCCAACCCATCTGCATCCCGATCCCACAGCGCCAGCCGCGCTCCGCGACGGGCGAGGTGACGGGCGACCGCCAGACCAATACCGCTGGCCGCGCCAGTGACCAGAAAAGGCTGACCTGCAAAAGGATCGGACATGGGACGTTTTCCTGAAGATGATCTACACTTAGGCGGCTGGTCGGTACACTGATTCCGCATTGTATCATGAGGACTGCTCCATGCCCCTGTCACGGTTCGGCATGATCCTGATTCTGCTGCTTGCCGCGGCCTGCGCGCCTGCCGCCGCTCCCACGCCGGTAGTCGTCCTGCCGATTCGCCTGCTGACCTTCTGGGAAACACAAACGGATACCCTCACGACGGCTGATCCGGCGCGCTCATGGCAGTTCATCGGCAGTGAAGGCGACGCGATCGAGATCGTTGTCGAGGGCGAAAACCTTGTGCTGGAACTGATGAACGAGAGCGGCGCAGCGCTGGCAGCGGGCAATCCGGTTCGGCTGACCCTGCCGCTTTCCGGGCGCTATGCGGCGGTAGTGCGGCTGTTCGACGAAGAACGCTCGGAATATACGATCCGGCTTGGCTATACTGACCGCCCGACGCCGACCATCCCCACCCCAACACGGACGCCTTCCCTGACGCGAACCCCAACGCCAACATTCACGCCGACGCCCACGCCTTCGCATACGATGACGCCCAGCCCGACGTTCACGCCGTCAAATACACCGACTCCGTCGCAGACGTTCACCCCATCATACACACCGACTCCGCTCTACGCCGACCTGGGAACCTTCCGCGGCTCGATCGTGGCAGGTTCCATCACCGAAGGCAGCTTCCTCTCGTCGTTTGAGCGGCATATCTACACCTTCGCGGGTCAGGCTGGCAGTTATGTCACGCTCGCACTTGCAGCCGCCGAGTCAAGCCTGCTCGACCCGGTGATCTACCTGTACGGCCCTGATGGCAGCGCGATCGCCATGGATGACAATGCCGGCGAGGGCACGTCCGCCCTGCTGCACGACATACGGCTGCCCGCCAGCGGTGAATATATCGTGCAGGCACTGAGCAAGGTCACCCGCGATTCAGACGCCGGCATCTACCGTCTCTCATTTGACCAGAATGCTGCCCCGGCGCTGTTCGTCGGCAGCACGCCTGCCCCGACTCCTACCGTTCCCTTCGGCACGATCGTCCCGCTCGCGACAGATCGTCTGACGGAGCGGATTCCTGCATCCGGCATCATTGATCGCCCCGGCGCTGTGCGGCGCTATCTTTTCAGCGGGTTTGCCAACGACATCGTCACCATCGGCGGATACGCCGCGATCGGCTCAGCCGTCCAACTGCGCCTCCAGCTCATCAGCCCGACCGGCGAAGCCCTGTTTGAAACCAGCGCCCTGCGCGAAAACGGCGGCGTGGCCATCGTGCCGCTGATCCTGCTCCCGATAACAGGCAGCTACTCGATCTATGTGACGGCTGAGAACGACACGACCGGCGATTTTCTGCTCGCCTACGGACGCGGCGAAGCGCACAGTGAGGTGCTGCGCGGCTCTCTGCCCGCCAATACTTCGGCAAACGGCTACCTGCCGGGGCGCGGCTGGAGCGATGTCTGGAGCCTCTATCTCCATGCAGGGGATGTGCTGCGCGCAGCCATCACCTCACAGACGCCACGTTTCGACCCGGCGGCCGCGCTCAGCGCGCCAGACGGCACGATACTCGTGCGGGATGACAACACGGCTGACGGAATCAATCCGCTGATCAATTACACTGCATCCGTGAGCGGCTGGCATACGCTGACGGTAACCGCCGCCAGCGCAGGCAGCTATGGCGCATACGCTGTTTCATGGTCTTACCTGGCACAAGCCGCCACCCCAACGCCGCGGAGCGCCTCACGCAGCCTGCTGTCCGCAGCCGAACTGCTGCCCCCGCAAACGTACCTCTATTTTCCCTTCCAGTCACCAGCCGGCGGCAGGGTCACCATTTATGTGGACGGTTTCGGCGCGGTCGATCCGGTGGCAGAGATCCTCAATGCGGCGGGGGAAGTGGTCGCTCAGGGGGATGACAGCATCGGCAGCCTGAATCCGCTCTTTGATGCGGAACTGATCCCCTATACAACCTACACTCTGCGCGTGAGCGGGTATGGCGGCAGCAGCGGGGTGATTGAGGTCAGGGTAGAAGCGCAGTCCTGAAGATGCCGCTGTTGAGTTCCTGATACATCCGCGCCATCTGCTCAGCCGTGTACGGAGCATCCGTTTCCAGCCACCACGTCAGCAGCCCCAGCATCGATGAAGCCACATGCTGGCACAGCACATCGATCGACACTTCCGCAGGCAGGCCGGATGCTTCTGGATCGACCCTGCTGGCGTAGTGTTCCCGAATGCGGCGCGCCAGATAACCCCGGATATCACCAGCGAACACCCCTGCGCTGCGCGCCATGATCATGGCACGATAGAGATCACGGTTTTCCTCTGCATGGCGGAAGACGATCAGGCTGGGCGGCTCTTCGGGTTGAGCGCCATCCGCCGCAAACGGCCCCGCATTGGGCGCAATCTGATCAAAGACCTCGTGCAGCCCCTTGAGCAGCAGATCTTCCTTGTCTGTGAAATGGAGATAAAACGTCGCCCGGCTCAGATCGGCACGATCGGTAATGTCCTGAATGGTGATCTCATCGTAGGGACGCTCAAGGATGAGGGCGATCAGCGCCTCATGGAGCTGCCTGCGCGTGCGCGCCTTGCGGCGGTCAAGACGGGTAGTTTCAGCAATCGGCATCCGGTGTCGCTCTCCGGGCAGCACTCTGACGGCAGGAATTTTTTTCTTTGCGCGATGACGATGAATCTACAGTATGTCTAGTCTTCGATAGACTGTCAACGAGGCCGGCTCATGCCTGCTCGGTTAGTGATGTTTGACAAAACCTGCAAATACCCGACATGCTGAGACAAACTGTGATGGCATGATCCGCCTCACCCTTTACAGCAATTCTGACGATGAACGATCGTCGTACCTGTTGACAAATGCGCCCGGCATACCGCTCGAACTGAACCAATTACACAAGCAGCCCGTCTCCCGCATCAACAGAATTGGGCAACTCACACAAATTGGACACCACCATTATGCACAGAGCACACGCTCCAGGTTGTAGCATTCGTCTATATGGCAGTTTCTGACTCACAAATGTCACAAATCAACAAAACGTGACGATGAAATTTCATATCGTTGTGCTGTGATTCTTTGTCCAGTGCATCCAGTAGACTGCTCCACATGGACAACATATCCGTCCAAGCCTGTCACCTGTTGTCGCTGAGTCACACTTCGTCTTGGAGGTCAGCATGAAATTGAGTTCACGGTTCTGGCGCCGCATGATCGTTTTCGGGATCGCTTCAGCGGTGCTCGCGGTGTTTGGAACGAGCGTCACCTTCGCGCAGGAAGCTGACCCGATGGAAGCCATCACATCGGTTCAGGTCGCGGTCGATTCCACATGGATTCTGGTAGCGTCATTCCTCGTCTTCTTCATGCAGGCAGGCTTTGCCCTGCTCGAAGGCGGCATGATCCGCCAGACGGGCGTCGTCAATTCGCTGATGGAAAACTT
>SZPD01000377.1 GCA_030263515.1 Anaerolineae bacterium CFX9
ATTGATCCCCACCACACAGTCGTAAACGCCGAGGCGCAGATCGCGCAGGATTTCGATGCGTTCGAGCGTATCGATCTCGGCGTGCAGATGATGAGCGCGAATACCGATCTCGGTGATATAGCCCGCGAGTTCCTCCGCCATCCGCTGCGTCAGCGTGGTGATTAGCGCCCGCTGCCCATTCCTGACGCGCAGGGCAACCTCTTGCAGCAGATCGTCAATCTGCCCCTGGGTCGGGCGGACAACCACCTGAGGATCGAGAATGCCTGTAGGACGAATCACCTGCTGAACGATGCGCTCGCTGACTTCGCGTTCATACGGTCCCGGCGTGGCAGACGTATAAATCGTCTGCCCCATGCGTTCCTGAAACTCGTCAAACCGCAGCGGACGGTTGTCCATCGCGCTCGGCAGGCGAAAGCCATAATCGACCAGCACTTCCTTGCGAGAACGATCGCCGTTGTACATGCCGCGCACCTGGGGGATCGACATGTGGCTTTCGTCAATCACCATCAGGTAGTTATCCGGAAAATAATCCAGCAGCGTCCAGGGCGGGCTGCCCGGCTCACGCAGTTCCAGATGCCGTGAGTAGTTCTCAATGCCAGACGTGAAGCCCATCTCGCGCAGCATTTCGAGATCATAGTGCGTGCGCTGTTCGATGCGCTGCGCCTCCAGCAGCTTCCCCTCACGCTTGAAGAAGCTGATCTGTTCCTCAAGCTCACGCTCGATATTGTGCAGGGCAAGCTGAAGCTTTTCCTGATCGGCCATAAACTGCGCCGCAGGAAACAGCACCACGGTATCCAGAACTGCCAGCAGCTCACCCGTCATCGGGTCGAACTGAACGATGCGTTCGATCTCATCGCCGAACAACGTGATACGAAACGCCGCCCGTTCGTAAGGCGGGAAGACTTCCAGCACATCGCCTTTGGCACGAAAGGTTCCGGGGGCGAGATCCATATCGCTGCGTTCGTAGCGCATCGATACCAGCTTTCGCAGCATGGTTTCACGGCGGATCTCTTCGCCAACAGCCACCTTCAGCGTCGCTTCCCCCCATGTTACCGGGTCGCCTGTGCCGTAAATGCAGGATACCGAGGCGACGATGATCGTGTCAGGACGGGACAAAAGCGAGGCCTTCGCGGCGATGCGCAGGCGCTCGATCTGCTCGTTGATATCGGTCTGTTTCTCGATGTACAGGTCAAAACGCGGCACATACGACTCTGGCTGATAGTAGTCGTAGTAGCTGACGTAATACTCCACTGCATTCCGCGGGAAGAATTCCTTGAACTCAGCATATAACTGCGCAGCCAGCGTCTTGTTGTGCGCCAGGATGAGCGTTGGGCGCTGCACTGCCTGGATCACCTGCGCGATGGTAAAGGTTTTGCCGGTTCCCGTCGCGCCGAGCAGCGTCTGATGCTTCATGCCGCGCTGCAAACCATCGACGAGTTCGGCGATCGCCTGCGGCTGATCACCTGTCGGTTGAAAGTCGGAAACCAGTTCGAATCGGGGCATGAGGTGTTCCTCAGTTTTTTGATGGAACAGGGGTTCTAGCGATACCGGGATTATACCACACCCATCGTCTGAAGACTGCTATACTTGCATGAGGCATCTTTTAATGACGAGCCGACGCCCCGGCGTGAAGGTATCCACGGGAGTTCAGCGATATGAACCATCCAGCCGTACACACCCAGTTTACATCCGTCGCGCGCGGTCTCAACCGAACATCGCCCCCCATGCGCCTGTTTGAAAAGGCGAAGCGCTTCGGCATCTGGAATCCGAGTGACATTGACCTGCGCCAGGATGTCGAAGACTGGGCACGGCTGACCGATGCAGAGAAGGATGTCGTGCTGCGGCTCACAAGCCTGTTTCAGGCAGGTGAAGAGGCGGTCACGCTCGATCTGCTGCCGCTGATCATGGTGATCGCCCGTGAAAACCGGATCGAGGAGGAAATCTTCCTGACCAGCTTCCTCTGGGAAGAGGCGAAGCACACAGATTTTTTCCGCCGGTTTCTTGATGAAGTGGCACAGGTCGGCTATGACCTGACTGCCTATACAACCCCCAATTACCGCTCGATCGTCTATGAAGCTCTGCCCGCTGCACTGAACGCCCTGCTCACTGATGCTTCGCCAGCCGCCCAGATCCGCGCATCGGTGACCTACAATATGATCGTCGAGGGGGTGCTTGCAGAGACGGGCTATCATGCCTATAAGACGATGCTCGAACGCAACGGCATCATGCCCGGCACATGTGAAGGCATCACGCGGCTCAAGCAGGACGAATCGCGCCATATCGCCTACGGCATCTATCTGATCTCGCGGCTGATCGCGGAAGACGATCAGCTATGGGAAACTGCGGAAAACACCATGAACAGCCTGCTGATTCCTGCGCTGGGCGTGGTTACCGAGGTCTTCGCGCTGTATGACCCGGTGCCATTTGACTTACAGATCGATGAGTTCGCCAATTACGCGCAGATGCAGTTTCAGAAGCGCTATATGCGCCTTGCCGCAGCGCGAGGAAAAAGCCTTGAGGAAATTGCCAGGATCGCCGATGGGGTGATCGACGCCGACGATGCCTGATACGACGACAGAGCTGACTGCAAAATAACAGCCAGCCCTGTCTCGTACACAATTGATACCCTAAATAACGAACTGACCATCCTTGAAGAACAGTTCGCCATCCACTGTGATTGTGCTGTCCCGGCGCATATCGCAGATCATGTCCCAGTGAATGCTGCTGCGATTTTTACTGCCGGTATCGGGGTAACCAGCGCCAACCGCCATATGCACTGTGCCGCCAATCTTCTCGTCGAACAGGATCTGCCCCGTGAAGTCACGAATGCCGAAGTTTGTGCCGATGGCAAATTCGCCGAGATAGCGTGAACCTGCATCCGCGTCAAGCTGGGCGTAGAGCAGATCCTGGTTGGTGCGCGAACTGGCTTCTTCTACCCGTCCATTCACAAACTTCAGCTCAATGCCCTCTACCATCCGCCCCTGCACCATCGACGGAAATGTAAATTTCACCCATCCATTGACCGACTCTTCGACGGGACCGGTGAAAATTTCGCCATCCGGCATGTTTCTTTCACCGCAGGCATTGATGAAGGTGCGCCCCTCCACAGACAGTTGAAGATCGATATTCTCGCCCTGAAGGTGGATCTGCTTCCTGCCCTTCAGCCAGTCGATCTTTTCCTGCTGCATCGCGCCGAGCTTTCGCCACTCGGCAACGGGATCCTCCCGATCAGCAAACGTCGCGCCGAAGACGAAATCCTCGTATTCTTCCAGGCTCATGCCCGCTTCCTGAGCCAGTCCTTCTGATGGAACCAGTGTGCCCACCCACTTCATTTTGCCTTCGGCTGCCCGGCGCATGCGCGTCTCCAGCCAGGCGCTCTGCCCCTTCTGGAACTTCTGAATACGTTCTGCCGGCACATGAGTCATGGCGCGCGTATTGGAGACTGTTCCGACGCGGATATACACGTCTGCCTGTTCGTAGTAGAGCGTCATCGCGGGATCCAGCCACTCGAACTGTGCATCACTGGCAGCCCTGATGAATTCGCGGCGCATCGTCTCGTCCGTCACAAAAAGCGATGGATTGCCGCCGGCTTCCAGCACTTTCCGGTAGACGGCGCGAACCATCGGCAGCGCTGCCACATCGCCCAGAATACCTACCCATTCTCCGGGCTGGACACTGGTCGAATAGTTCACCAGCACATCTGCAAGTTTCTCAATACGGGGATCTGCCATGATGACCTTTCCTACTTCAGCAAACAGGCGCGCGCCGCCTCCAACGCGGCGGCAAAATCGACTTCCTGACCGATCTCAGGCATATACTGCACATAGCGCACACGATCGTCC
>SZPD01000378.1 GCA_030263515.1 Anaerolineae bacterium CFX9
CATCCGCGAGAAGACACGCGCCAGCGAACTCAGCTCTGCGCCGTATTCCTCGACGATGCGCAGGGGAGCAGGATCGTAAGGTTCCCCCTTGCCGAGGGCATCCGCCGCGCGGATCAGCCGAAAGAGCGGCGTGGTCAGCCCGCGCGAAATCAGGTAGGCGATGAGGATAATGACCGGCACGGCAGCCAGACCGATCACTGCGAGCGTCTGCGCAATCGTGTCACGCCCTTCAAAGACCCAGACGGCATCCGCCGTAACGCACAGGGCGATTTCCGGCGGACTGGGATCAACCGCCCTGCACACAGAGGCCTGAGCGACTCGCTTTGAGGAGTCAACTTCCATGACATCGAGAGGCAGCGGCGTGCCAGCGCTGCTGTCGGGCGTGTTCACAGTCAGGGGATCGCCAGCCACCAGCCTGTATCCGGCGGCGCTTTCCTCCACGAAGACTGCTGCGCGAATCTGGGTACGGCTGGGTAATTCCATCAGCCGGGCGAGCTGATCTTCAAGTTCGGCTGTCGCGCTGGCGTCCCCGTTGGCCGCGCTGCGAGCTGACTGCGCGGAAATGATCTCCTGACCGGAGGTGAGCGCGCCCGTGATCCCTGCGGACAGCACTTCCTGCGTCAGAGTGATGGCGCGTCTTTCAAATTGAGATGCCCAGACAGCGCCGATCAACAGCACCAGGATAAGCGTGTACACAAACAGGATCAGAACAAGGCGCTGCCGAAGTGTGCTGCGACGGATGGCGCTGCGGATCATAAGGGATCCTCCCGATTGCGTTCGGTTCTCCCTGAAGTATAATCGCCTCCAGAGCAAGTGTACGATTTAGTTTTGGCGGAAGTCTTGGAAAAACAGAAAAATCAGCCGGTATCCGCCTCGCTCTATACGGAAGAATATTTCCGTACAGCGTGCGAAGGGTTTGATGAATTCAATACCAGCGAGGGTGAACAACTGTCACGGCGGCTGGCTTCCGCGTTCTCGCTGGCGGCGGTCAGCCCCGGCATGCGCGTGCTGGATGTCGGCTGCGGCCGGGGTGAAATTCTTCGGCATGCGGCCCGGCTTGGCGCGGATGCCTATGGGATCGATTATGCGCCGGTGGCAGTCACGATGTCCCGGAAAGTCATCGCCAGCGCTGAAGGCGAAATTTTCCCCGGCAGAACAGCCGTCTACCTTGCTGATGCCAAGCACCTTCCATTTCCGACCGGCGCTTTCGACCGGGTGCTGATGTTCGATGTCGTCGAGCATCTGCATCCGTGGGAACTCGATGTCGCCCTGAAGGAAATTCACCGCGTGATGAAGCCCGACGGGATGTTCATCGTCCACACCGCGCCCAATATCTGGTACGACAAATACGCCTATCCGTGGGTGCGGCGCTTCCGCACGCTGCTGGGACAGGGGCATAAATATCCGCGCAATCCGCGCAATTTTCTGGTGGAAGTCAACGAGCATGTCCACGTCAACGAGCAGTCGATGTGGAGTATGCGGCGGACGCTCCGGCGCGCCGGTTTTCGGGGAAAGGTGTGGCTGGAAAGCCCGCCTCAGCACGGCGGCGAGAACGCTGTGATCGATCGGCTGCGGCGTTTTTTCTTCCGCACGCCTCCATTCCGCTGGTTTTTTGAGCGAGAGGTTTTCGCCGTGGTTTCAAAGGTGCAAGACTGATGCCGCTGCGTGATAAACGTCCCGTAGATGAACTGAGTATCGAGGAACTGGAGCGGATCCTTGCCATCCGGCGGCGAGAAGCGCGCCAGATGCAGATGGAGCGTATGCGCAAGGCAGGGCGGGTCATCGATCCGGTTCCGCCTGCGTCGCTGCCAGTGGTGGATATCAGCGATGAGAATCAGGGGCAGGTTCATGAAATCGCCCTGCCGGCTGCCACGCCAGCGCCCGCCCCGGCCGGCGTGCCAAAGCCGCGTACTGCTGCGCCTGGGAACGGGCTGCCCCAGTTTGAGGATGGCGATGAGATCGTCGCTGTGCGTGGAAATGGCGCACGTGGAGAAGTTTATCAGGTGGTGGCAGCAGAGCCGCGCGGCGCACAGACACGCCGCCGCCTTATCGATCGCCTGCTGCTGCTGATCGAAGTTGCCGCAGTGATCGGCATCGTCGTGATCGGCGCGAATTTGCTCGGAGCCGTGCAGCTTCTGGAGCGTGAGACGGCGGAGGCGCAGGCTGCCGCAGAGGAACAGCGCCGCCAGTCCATCCCGACGCTGGCCCCGACGCCGACCCTTCGGCTGGAAAACTTTGTGCTGCCCGGTGGGCATATCGTGCAGGATGGGCTGCCGGTCTTTAACTATTCGGAAGTGCCTGCGCATCTTCAGCCGCTGGTTCAGAGTCAGTGGATCCAGCCGGTGGTGAGCCGTCCGGCCCCCACCAGCGAGACCGCCCTGGCGCTGCTGATCCCCAAGCTGAACATCAATCAGCCTATCGTTCAGGGGGTGGACTGGGCGGCGCTTCAGCAGGGGGTAGGGCAGCTTGTCAATGGCGCTGATCCGGGTGATGCCATCGGCAATGTCGTTCTGGCGGCGCACAATGATATCTATGGGCAGATCTTCCGCTACCTCGATCAGATGGAAGTGGGCGATCAGTTCCAGATTCAGACGCAGACCCAGATCTATACCTATACCGTGACCGAGCTGCGCTTCGTCAATCCGGATCAGGTCGAAGTGCTTCAGGAACGGGGCGGCCCCACAGCCACGCTGATTAGCTGCTGGCCCTATCAGGTCAATACACAGCGCGTGGTGGTTTTCGCTGATCGTGTGACATAGGCTGGAGGGAAAGATGCCAAAAGAAACGCCGCGCCGCCGAGTGACCGCATCGGAGCGGCGGGCGCAGAAATCAAAGCGCGGATCGTCCGTCAATCCATTCGGAACCGTGTCCGCCGCTCAGCGCCGTGCCGAGCGCCGCACGACCGAACGCGGCGGCGGAACTACCGTCCAGGCTTCGGACTCAGCGCTGCTGACTCCTGAAAAAGTTGCCTATCTGCTCGAACATCCCACCAAGACCGTGACGGAAGAAGAACTTCATCAGGCTTATGGGCATGTCGTCCGCGATCTCCGCAATATGGCGGTGCTCGCCGCTGCGCTGGTGGTTTTTCTCATCGTCCTGGCGACGGTGCTGCCCCACTAAAAGCGGTGTCTGGGCAGACTATCCAATTGAGCGCGCATGAGAATCTGGCGAATGGTGCTTGTCGCTGTTCCGCCTGTATGCTCAAATTGAGCCATGACACGATTCACAGCTTCCACTGAACCCGATGGTTTCGACTGGCGTCAGATCCCCTTTTTTGCGGGCATGGATGCGGCGGGGCTGGCGCGCATTACGTGCAGCGCCCACAAACGTTCCTACCGCGCCGGCGCGGTGATCTTCAATGAAGGCGAAGCCTGCGCCGGGTTTCATGTCGTCATCGATGGGCTGATCCGCATCTACCGCACCAACAATGAAGGCAGGCTGCACACCCTCTCGCTGCTGCGCGCTCAATCGACATTCAACGAAGTCGCGGCGGTGGATGGCGGTGTGAATCCGTTCAATGCTGTCGCCGTGACTCAGGCAGAAGTATGGGTGATCAGCCATGAGCATCTGCGTGCCCTGCTTGCCAGCGAGCCGGCGCTGATGCAGAACACCGTGCAGGCGCTGGCGCACCTCAACCGGGAATATATCGAGCGTCTGGAAGATATGACTTTTCGGACGATTCCGTCCCGGCTGGCAAAGCTTTTCCTGCATGAGACGACTTACGCCGATCAGATCGCTGAGACGCCTTCCGGCCTGACCCAGGAAGAGATGGCCGCCATCCTGGGGACGACGCGGGAAGTCGTCGGGCGGGCGCTGCGCAGTCTGCTCAATG
>SZPD01000379.1 GCA_030263515.1 Anaerolineae bacterium CFX9
ATCAACCCGGCATCATCGATACGATCCGCCAGCCATGCGCGCGCCTGCAAATCTTCTGGCGAGAGCGCCAGCCGGTTGATGCCTCCGCTGGCTGTCGCGCCTATCAGCGAGAGCCGGTCGAAATCAGCGCGCAGGCGTTCGCTGTTGATCCTGAGTTTTGGGAGCACATGGTTGACGGAGTCCGACGGGGGCAACGTTACACCTATCATGGGGGTTCTGTTTACGTGGTAGAGACCAGTCTGATAATGTCGGTAATTATACCTGAATTTATGCTGCGCAAGGTGTATCCCCCAATTATCGAGGCTCCGGCGGCGGGTATGAACGGGTATAATGGACATAATGCTGGCGAGCGGATCATGAGAAAGGCGATCATGACTTTCCCAATTGACCCGAACATTCTTTATGTTCTGCTGATCGCAAGCCTGTGGGTGAGCGTGACCGCAGTTTACTGGCCCGGCACTGGCGTTGTGGAGGTTCTGGCGCTGGTCGGTGTCGTGGCATCGGTGTTCATGCTGGCAGCCGTGCCGACCAACTGGATAGCGGTCATCGCGATCGTGATCGGCGTGATGAGTTTTCTCGTCTTCCCGCTGCTGGACAAACGTTATGCCGCCGTGGCTTACGGTGGGCTGGTGTTCCAGGCGGTGGGCAGCCTGACACTGTTCAACGGCGCTTCGGTCTCGCTGGCGCTGATCGCGATCGTCATCGCATCTTCGCTGCTCTATCACCGCTTTATCCTGCTGCCCGCCATGGAAACGCAGCAGAGCCAGCCAGCCATGCAGGATGATCAGCCGATCATTGGCGCGCTGGGGCATGTGCAGATGACACTCAACCCGGTGGGGACAGTCTATGTGCGCGGCGAGTCGTGGACGGCGCGCTCGGACGTGCCGATCGAGTCTGGCACGGAAATCATCGTGACGGAACGGGAAGGACTCACGCTCTTTGTGGAGCCTGTCAAGCGCAAGCGTGAAGAACTGGATACCTTGAACGAAGTCGGTGAACACAAGGAAGGGCAAAGCTATGGGCGTTGAAGCGGTACTGACTATTTTCGTCATTCTGCTGGTGCTTTACATCATCCTGAACAGCGTGCGCGTGCTGCCCGAATACGAACGTCTCGTCGTTCTGCGCCTGGGGAAGTATGCCGGGACGCGAGGGCCGGGGCTGACCGTGCTTATCCCGTTCATCGAGCAGGCGCGGCGAGTGGACATGCGTGAGCGCTTTCTGGAGATTCCCCGGCAGACGGCGATTTCCAAGGACAATACCAGCATCGATATTGACTTCCTTGTGTACTACCGGATCGTCAATCCCAAGCTGTCCGTCCTCGAAGTGGAGAACGTGATCCAGGCTTCCCTGAACATCGCGGCGACCACGCTCCGCGCGGTGATCGGCGATATTGAACTTGATGATGTCCTGGCGCGTCGTGAGCAGATCAACGACATCCTGCGCGTCAAGCTGGATGAAGTGACCGAGCGCTGGGGTGTCAAGATCACCCGCGTCGAGATCCGCGAGATCGAGCCGCCGGCGGCCGTCAAGGAGTCGATGAACCGCCAGATGAGCGCTGAGCGCGAGCGCCGCGCCACGGTCACCCGCGCAGAAGGGGAGCGCGCCGCCGCCATCATGGTTGCGGAAGGCGAAAAGCAGTCGGCAATCCTGCGCGCGGAAGGCGAGAAGTCAAGCTCGGTGCTGCGCGCGGAAGGTGAGCGTCAGGCTCAGCTCCTGCTGGCGCAGGGGCGCGCCGCCGCCCTCGAAGCCCTGTTCGCCGAGGCGAAGGATATCGACGACAAGACGATGCTGCTTCAGTATCTCGATACGCTCAAGGCTGTCGGCGAGAGCGACTCGACCAAGTTCGTCCTGCCGCTGGAGATGACCACCATGATGTCTCGGCTGCTGAGCGTGATCGAGACCTCTGCCCGGTCAGGCAGCAGCAACGGCACTTCATCGGGCTGATGCAGCAGCAGTTTGTGGCGTAATCGAAGCTGACACCATGAAAGACAAAAAGAGCGGCTCTGCCCGGACGGTAGAGCCGTTCTCTTTTGAACGCTTCGATCAGAAATCGGAGTCGCGCAGTTGAGTCGGATAGTCGGCCGTCTGAACGCCATGCTGGCCGAGCGTCAGGTTGATCTGCCCGGCATGTTCCTGCACATGGCGCAGGTTGTAGATCAGCAGCTCAAAGAAGCTGGCCGTCCCCCAACTGAATTCACAACGGCGCAGCGCGGTTTCGTCCGTCAGCGCGGCGATCGTTGCGCGGCAGGTGGCGCGGCAGTCGCTGAGGAATGACAGCAGCTCCGCTTTCGTGTAGACGCGCTCTGGCAGCGGGCCATCGTCGTACTGTTCGATCAGCATGAACGGCGCAGGCGGCAGGTAGCCTTCCTCTGAACCCGTCAGATACAGATCAAGCCAGAACAGTGCGTGGTAAGCCACATACCAGACCTGCGAAAACTGCGGCGGTTTGTCTTCGGTGTTCCACATGCCATGCTGCCACAGAGCATCGGGACACTGGCGGATCGTTCGTTCAAGGTAATTGATGACAGCTCCAAACTGCTGCCATAATCCTGTCTTGAGGGCTGAGGTGACCACCGGGCTTCTGCCTTTCGTCGCACACGGATAGGAGCGATTGTGCGTGAGGTATTTCTGCACAGCCGCGCCATATGAGTCTATCGCGATCTGCACAAATGTTCCAATTCCGCATCAGGCTGGCGATGCCTTGACTTCGGCCGCCCGTGAGGACTGCATCAGCCACATATAGCCGTCCTCCAGGCTCGGCTCAACCGGCACGGCCTCATAGCGCCTGCCGGGATTGCCCAGAACGCGATACTGAACCCCACCGTGAAGCTGAAGCGTGGAGACAATGATCAGATCGCTGTCGGGGCGCTCGCCTCTGGTCGTGATCGACCATGTATGCCCCTGAGCCTGATCGATCAGGCTGACCGGTGGCCCTCTGAAGATGACGCGCCCGGCGCTGATCACCGCCAGATCGCTGCATGAATGGCTGATATCCTCGACGATATGCGTGGAGAGCAGGATCGTGCGCTGCTGCGCCATATCACCGAGCAGATTGCGAAGGCGAACGCGCTCCTCAGGGTCGAGTCCTGCGGTTGGCTCATCGACGATCACCAGCCGCGGATCGCCGAGCAGAGCCTGAGCGATCCCCACACGGCGTTTCATGCCGCCGCTGTACGTCTTGAGGCGGCGATCCGCTGTCTCCGTCAGGCGAACCTGCTCGATCAGCGCCTCGATCTGGCGGCGGCGCTGCGTCTTGTCCGTCACCCCTTTCAGGATCGCCATATAGTCAAGAAATTCCCATGCATTCAGGTTGGGGTACAGTCCCAGTTCCTGGGGCAGATAGCCGAGATTGGCTTTTGCTGCCAGCCGGCCTGAGGCGGTGCTCATGTCAATGCCAAAAGCGATGATCGTGCCTTCGCTGGGCTTGAGCAGACCGGCGAGAATCCGCATCAGGGTGGTTTTGCCCGCGCCATTCGGGCCGAGCAGTCCGAACATGCCGCCATCAAGCTTCAGTGAGATACCGTCCAATGCCCGCACGCCGCCGCGATACTGCTTGGTCAGATTGTGAATCTCGATCATGGTCATTTCCTTTACCGGACTGAACGGGTGCGCGCCCACAGCCATGACAGCGCAGACGCGCCGAACAGGAGCGGGGTGAAAGACAGAACAGTCGTCAGGGCGTTGGCGCTCATGCGGTCGATCAGCTCCTGATACGGAAGGTGCATGAGTTCTGCCATGCGCGCCGGATCAAAGACTTCAAATAGCTGTAGGTACACCCCCACGCACATCCACAGCGCGATCGGGATGA
>SZPD01000380.1 GCA_030263515.1 Anaerolineae bacterium CFX9
CTGCATAACAGGAAATGACGAGAATATCGCCGCGCGCCTGAGCAGTGAACTGCTCGGCAGCGCGAATCGTTTCTGTAGTTGCGCCAGAACGCGAAAGCGCCACCAGCAGAGTCTTTCCTCGCCCATAAATCATATCAGGATGCAGCAGCAGCTCGGAAGAGGGCGCAGCCCTTGAGATCACCCCTGTTGACTGCTGAAACAGGCTTGCAGCAGTCAGAGCAAGGTAGTAAGTGGAGCCGCACCCCGTAAAAACGACAGTCTCATACCCCCCGCTCTGCCATAACCGCTGAACAGAGTCGCCAGCAGTGGTCACAGCATTATGTGCATCTCTCCAGGCAGTCACCTGAGAGGCTATTTCCTGTCCTGTGTGATCCCAACTCATACAAAACATCCTGATTGAATTTGCGCATTTTTGTTTATTTCGATGAAAATATATCCTGAATTTGATTGCAATGCAAGTAATCATGCGCTATTATTGCAATATTTGACTTCAAACACGCATACTCATTCATCTGACCACAAGGCGGGCGTTATGACGAAGGTGACACTTATTGGGGCAGGCAGCGCAGTCTTTGCCTACGAGATTATGCGCGATGTGCTGGTGACCCCCGGATTGGAAACGGGAACCTTTGCCCTTGTGGATATTGATGCAGAACGTCTTGAGCTGGCACATCAGATCGCCGAGAAGCTGATCGCCATCACCGGGCGGAAGTGGAGCGTTGAAGCCTCGACAGATCGCACAAAGGTCATTGCTGGAACAGACTATGTGATCAACTCTATCGAAGTTGCAGGTCTTGCCAACGTGAGGCACGACTTCGATATCCCGATGAAGTATGGGGTCAACCAGTGTATAGGCGATACGATCGGTCCGGGGGGCATCTTCAAGGCGCTGCGAACCCTGCCAGCATGGCTTGAAATTCTGCATGATGTGGAACGCCTTGCGCCCGGAGCACTGGTAATGAACTTTACCAATCCGATGTCTCTGACCTGCCTCGCCGGAATACGAGCCTCATCGCTGCCCATCATTGGGCTGTGCCACTCGATTCCGCACACAGCAAAAACACTGGCGGGATATCTTGATATTCCAGTCGGTGAACTGCGCTATCGGGCAGCGGGTATCAATCATCTGGCATGGCTGGTTGAGCTCACCTGGCAAGGACAGGACATGTATCCCCGCCTGCGCGAACTGGCAGCGCTGCCTGAAATCTATGAGAAAGACCCGGTGCGTTTTGAAATGATGCTGCATCTGGGGGCGTTCGTCACTGAAAGCAGTGGGCATACTTCGGAATATACGCCATATTTCCGCAAGCGCCCGGACCTGGTAGAGAAATATATGCGTTCAGGGTATCTTGGGGAAACAGGATACTATGCCAACAACTGGCCACAGTGGCGTGAACGGGCAGCAGAGCGCGTGCGTCAGATGCTCAGGGGTGAGCTGGAGCCTGAGCTGAAACGGGGGGTTGAATACGCCTCACAAATCATGGAAGCCATTGAATCGGATACACCGGCTGTGGTGTATGGAAATGTGAAAAATACCGGGCTGATCACCAATTTGCCCGATGACGGTGTGGTGGAGGTTGCCTGTCTGGTCGATCGGAACGGCATTCAGCCGACGTACTTCGGTTCGCTGCCAGCGCAGCTTGCCGCGCTTGATCAGCAGCATATGGCTGTTCACGATCTGGTCGTCACTGCCCTGCTTGAGAAAAATCGCGAGGCTGCATTTCATGCCCTGCTGCTCGATCCTCTGACAGCGGCTGTGTGTTCCCCTGCCGAAATCCGCCAGATGTTCGATGAAATGACAGCAGTTGAGGCGGCTGACCTGCCGGAATGGATGAACTGAATGAATTGGCATCACACACCCTACAGCAGGTAAAAATGCGTCGCATCCTGGTTGCAGGAGAATTGAACGCAGACCTGATTCTGTCCGGTCTGCCTTCTCTGCCGATTCTGGGTCGTGAGCTGATCGGCACTGGCTTTACCATGGCGCTCGGCAGTTCCTCAGCCATCACTGCTGCGCGCCTGGCAGCGCTCGGCGCAGAAGAGCCCGACTTCGCTGTCGATTTTGTGGGCGTGGCAGGTCGTGATGACATCGGTCGATTTGTGCTCGCTCAACTGAAGCACTTTGGAGTGCATACAGACGCTGTTGAGATCATCGATTCGCCTACCGGGGTCACGATCGCGCTGACCTATGCACAGGATCGCGCACTGCTGACCTATCCCGGAACCATCGCTATGTTCGATGGCTCGAAGATCACAACGGCTATGTTGGCAAAGTATACGCATCTCCACGTCGGATCGTTCTTTCTGCAAACCGGGCTTCAGCCCCAATTGGCATCTATCTTCCAGCAGGCACACAGGCAGGGGCTTACCACATCGCTGGATACAGGCTGGGATCCCATGGAAGTATGGATGAACAATCCCTGGCTGGCGGGTGTGCTTGCAGAAACGGATGTCTTTTTCCCCAATGAGAACGAATCTGCGGCACTTGCTCCAGATATTCCGACGCTGATGCGTTCATTGGCTGGCACATTGATCGTCAAACGCGGAAAACACGGCGCATCCGCTTATATGCAGGATGGAAGCCATATCGACATCCCGTCGTTTCAGGTAGAAGCAATTGACACCACAGGCGCAGGGGATGCCTTTAATGCCGGATACCTGTTTGCGCGTTTCTGCTGCGGTGAAGACACTGCATCTGCCGTGGAGTTTGCTGTCGGGTGTGGGGCGCAGGCGACGCTGCACGTTGGCGGGGCAACGGGCGCTCCAACAAACACAGCCATTCGGCAGTGGATGGCGCATCAGAAACAGACATAGCATGATACGATGCAAGCAGGCTGTGGATTGCAGGTATTTCCAATGACAGCCACTAATGCGTGTCGCTCTGACACGCGCCGCGGCTTGAATGTTGAGGTATATTATCGGCTTTTAAGACTTCCTTGATACAGTTCGTTTCAATCGGTTCGCCGAAACTTTGTCCAACTTCTTTACACAACAGCAGTCTTGGTCAGCAGCAGGTACAGGTCTATGTCAAACACAGAACTTCTGGGGCTGGAACGACAGGAAAGAATCGCTCAACTGCTCGAACAGCGCGGGACACTGACCGTAGCTGAAATCAGCGAGTCATTCGATGTCAGCGAAGCTACAGCGCGTCGTGATCTGGCGGCGCTGGCGGCGCGCAATGTCATCCGGCGTGTCCATGGTGGAGCCATGCGTGTCCACTCGGTCGCTACCAGCGAGGCGCCCATCCTGCATCGTCAGGAACAGAATGCCGAGGTAAAGAAGCGGATCGGATTGGCAGCAGCAAGGAGAATCCAGAATAACGAAACCCTGTTGTTAATGGGCGGCAGCACAGGATTGGCAGTCGCCAGACAGCTTGGCGATCACAGCAACCTGACTATTGTGACCGACTCGCTGATTGTCGCAAATGAACTGCTGCATCAGGGAAATCATCGGGTGATCATGCTGGGCGGAGCCATCGATCCGGCTGAGTTTGCGGTCAGAGGCACGTTAGTCCGCTTGATTCTGTCAGAACTGCAAGTGGATAAAGTCATTCTGGGGACCAAGGCGCTCTCTGCACAGCGCGGGCTTAGCGCCGAAAGTGCTGAAGAAGCAGAACTGGCGCGCGCCTTCATTCATACCGGTCATCACGTCATCGTAGTTGCCGATAGCAGCAAGTTTCGTCAGACAGCCTTAGTGAGAGTTGTGCCGATTGACTCGATTGACACGCTCATTACCGATTCGGGTATCCCCGCCCACGATCTGGAGGCTTTCCAGGAACGTGGCGTCTATGTAGAGATTGTGTA
>SZPD01000381.1 GCA_030263515.1 Anaerolineae bacterium CFX9
GGGCTGATCGCCGCGCTGATCGTGGCGGGCGGCGTGCTGCTGATCGGCGCGCTGATCACCCTGTTCCAGCATCTCGGCTGGCTTTAACGCCTCCGCCTGCGGAAGGGGCGCAGCACGCGGTTAAACAGGTAGATGCCGGCGATGATTCCCGGAATCAGGCAGCACAGCACCTGACCGGAGAAGCCGCCAGCTTGCCCCGCCTGTGCCCACAGCGTGGACATTGTGCCGCCCAGAAATTCAAAAATGATGCTGAAGATGTTGTTCGCGGTGGAGGCGATCTGCCCGGTCGGGATGGTGACCGTTACCGAACCGGGGATGTTGGTAGCGACTGGCGCTGTGCTGCCGGGGACATTCTGTGCGCCGAATGCCGAAGTGCTTGCGGCGATCGGGTTCATGGCAACGGCGGTCTGCGTCTGAAGGGCGCTGCTGCCGATAGAGCCTCCGGTGAAGGGGACGCGGGTAGCGGGCGGCCCGCTGAAAAGCGGTGTGATCGACGGAATCTGTACCGGCGTGGCGCGCGAGCTGATCGAGACGCCGCCAAAGCTGGTTGGCGTTGGCTGCAAGCGTCCGTTGCCGGGATCGCCCAGATTGCAGGCGGCCAGAAGCACGCTCAATGCCGCGCCGATCAGGATCAGAAGAAGTCTCGCTGGTCGTGCCATCGCTCACTCGCCTCTTGAATCAACATGCCGATTGTAACATGTAACGCGGCGTCGAGTCGTGGGTCAGGCGGGCAGAATCGGTGTTGGTGATCACAAAAATTGTGCTATGATGTTGCGCATGAACGCGAACATTCACCCCACGTCAATGCGAATGATGTGCTTGTCTGGTCAGGGAGACAGGTGCGCCGCAGCATGAGCGCGAGCGAATGTGCGTGTAAGGAAGCGTGAAAACGACCGCCTGTCTCTCCGAGATAGGCGGTTTTTCTTTTTGCAGGTATGATTCGACCCGTGACGAGAGGACAGGTTGGAACATGGCGAATACTCCGAAGCATATTCACGTCTCGGTCGCATGGCCTTACGCCAACGGCGACCTTCACGTAGGACATCTCGCGGGTGCATATCTGCCCGCTGACATTTTTGCGCGCTATCACCGGCTGCGCGGCAATCACGTGCTGATGGTCTCCGGGTCAGACAGCCACGGCACGCCGATCAGCGTTGAAGCAGATAAACGCGGCGTTCCAGCGAAGGATATCTTCGAGCATTATCACAAGCGCTTCCTGATCACCCAGAAGAAGCTCGGCATCAGCTATGATCTGTTCACGCATACGGATACCGAGAATCATCATCGGATCGCGCAGGATATCTTCACGCTGCTGCTGGAACGCGGCTTCCTTTATAAAGAGTCTCAGCAGCTTCTCTACAGCCCGCTGGAAAAGCGCTTCCTGCCGGATCGGTATGTGGAGGGGAAATGCTATATCTGCGGCTTTGAGGATGCCCGTGGTGACCAGTGTGACAACTGCGGCAACCTGCTCGATGCCACCAAACTGATCAACCCCCGCAGCAAGAACCACCCTGAAGAAAAGCTGATCGTCCGCGAGACGGAACACTATTTCCTCGATCTCGCCAAATTCACCGATCAACTGCTGGAGTATATCAATCAGCACAAGGATCACTGGCGGCCGAACGTGGTGCGCTTCAGCCAGAATTTCATTGAGGATGGCCTGCGCGGTCGCCCGATCACGCGCGATATCGACTGGGGCATTCCCGTCCCGCTCGATGGCTGGGACGACAAGCGTCTGTACGTCTGGTTTGAAGCCGTGATGGGTTATTTCACTGCCAGCATCGAATGGGCGAAGAATACCGGGCAGCCCGATGCCTGGAAGCATTGGTGGTACAACCCGGAAGCGCGGATCTACAACTTCATCGGCAAGGACAATATTCCCTTCCATTCGATCATCTGGCCTGCTGAACTGCTCGGAATCAGCGGCATTTATAACGAAGGCAGCGATCAGCCGATCAATCTGCCCTACGATGTGCCCGCCAACGAATTCATGAATATCGAGGGCGCGCAGTTCTCCAAAAGCCGCAACTGGGCGATCTGGGCCCCGGATATCCTTGAACGCTATCAGCCGGATGCGATCCGCTATTACGTGACGGCGACGTTCCCGGAGTCGCATGATTCGGATTTCGCCTGGGATGGTTTCCTGACGCGCGTCAACAATGAACTGCTGGCGGCCTGGGGCAACCTTGTGAACCGGATGCTGAGCTTCTCGTTCAAGCGTTTTGATGGCAAAGTGCCGACCTATGACAAACTGACGCCGGAGGATGAAGCCATCATCCGCCGCTCAGAGCAGGGGTTTGAGGATGTTGGGCGTCTGCTGGAGCAGGTGCGGCTGCGCGAGGCGCTTTCCACCGCGATGGGGATCGCCCGCGATGCCAACGCCTATCTGGATACCCGCGCCCCGTGGAAGAAGATCAAGGAAGACCCGGCAGACGCAGCCCGGTCGGTCTACGCGATTTTGCGCGTGATCGACAATCTGAACATCGTGCTTGCGCCGTTTCTGCCGTTCAGCGCGCAGAAGGTGCATGAATATCTCGGCTATGACGGGCAGATTTTCGGCGTGCAGAAGATCGTTGAGTATGCTGAGAGCACGCGCTCGCATCAGGCGCTGACGTATGACAGTGCCGGCGCGATCGGCGAGTGGAAGCCGCGCGCGCTGCCTGCCGGGCAGGCGCTGCATGAACCACAGCCGCTGTACGTCAAGCTCGACCCGGAAATCGTCGAGCAGGAACGCGGCTTCCTCGGCGCTCCGCGTGATGAGCATCCCCTGACGGATGACTAATTCAGGTGATCGACTGCCCTTCTCTCAGCGAGAAGGGCATTTTTTTGAGGCATCATGCTGCCTGACAGAACAAAACCCCGTCTCGATACAGAGACGGGGTTTCTTTCACAGCAGAGAAAGTATGCGGCTAGTTGGTCTTGGTGAGTGGACGGGGTTTCTTTCACAGCAGAGAAAGTATGCGGCTAGTTGGTCTTGGTGAGTGTCATCTGATAGCTGCCATCACCACCGAAGAACGTCCCGACCAGGATCGTGTAGGGGCCGTCGTTCGGCAGGGTGAATTCAAGCTGTGAGTTGAGACCCTCGCCGCCGTCATCGTCGAAGGCGATCTGCGTGTTATCAGGCCCGTACAGCGCCACGGTCGGATCGGTGCTTCCATTATTGTCATTGACATTGATGCGCAGGATGTCACCCCGTCTGCCGTTGAAGACCCAGATTTCGCCCGCAATATTGGAGTCGGTGGTTCCGGTCACCGTTTGCCCATACTCAATGGAGCCGCGCGCACGGACGTTGCCGGGCAGCGCTGCGCCAACCGCGTTCTGCACGCCGGAGACGGCTTCCAGCAGGCTGCCGAGCATGCCGAGCGCCTGCTGCGGATCGATCGGTGTGCCCTGGGCGGCGGCGGTCATGGCTGCCTGCCCGGCGGCTCCGCTCAGAATGCCGCTGACATCCGGTGTGCCGCCCGCCATCGCCGTCCCGAAGGCGCTGCCGAGCTGACCTTCAACGCCAGCCGTCAGGAAGCTGTTGCTCAGGGCAGTGGGGTCCGGCGTCTGACCGCGCAGGATCGCGCCGAACGACTGCTGAAGGATATTGCCGACTTCCGGCTGCTGCGTGCTTACTTCGTCGATGGCGCGCAGGAAGGCGTCGCGTGCGAAGACCGCCGCCAGCACAGGTGTGCCGACGCAGATGATGATCAGCACCACGCAGCCGATCAGGAAGCATGAGCATCCCCGGCTTCGTTTTGGCTGGGCGATGGGGGTCATCGGCGGCGGCGCGCCATAGCCTCCCATCGGCTGGCTGCCCAACGGGGCCTGACCGCGCGGCGGTGGGCTGCCGAAGGGGTCGCTGCTGCCGAACGGATCATTGGCGGCAAAAGGATCGTTGGTGGCAAAGGGGTCACTGCTGCCGAAGGGATCGCTGCTCGGCGGGGGCTGCTGCTGCATCCGTGGAGACTGTGAGACCATCGTCTGCTGCGAGAATGAACTGGAGGGCGTGGCAGGCGGAAAATCACTGGTCGAGCCGAGATTCAGCCGGTCGAGCATGCGCCGGGCTTTTTCGTCACCGGGGCGCAGACGCAGGACCTGCTCCAGCGCCTTGCGCGCCTGTACGGGATCGCTGACCGCGTTCGCCAGCAGCCACCACGCATCCGCGTTACCCTTGTCGTTCCGGACGATCGGTAACAAGATTTGCAGGGCTTCCGGCTTGCGTCCATCACGAATGAGCTGGTATGCCTGTTGGAGCTGCTGGTTGGTTGCCATCCCTAAAATCCTTTTCTGACGTAAAACTGAGTCCAGTATAGGCAAGTGCCACAGATGCGCAAATTCTCGAACCTTCTGTTAACGGTCGCTGTCACTGTGGCATTGAAGATCGCGCCATGATCAGGGACAATGCCAGCGCTTTTGCGGTCATTCAGGAGTTCCAGGTGACGCCGAGACGCCCTCTGTTTGTCATGGGTCTGGTGCTGGTCGTTTACATCGCGTTGGGAATCGGCTATGCGCTGCGTACCGCCGCATGGCAGGCTCCCGACGAGCCTGCTCATTATAACTATGTCGCGCAGATTGCTGCCAGCGGCTGCTGCCCGGTGATTGCCGAAGGTGACTGGGATCAGGAATATCTGAGCGCGCTCACCACCGCTCGCTTTGCACCGGAACTGCTCGATCGCTTCGAGACCATCCAGTATGAGGATCACCAGCCGCCGCTCTATTACCTGCTCGGCGCGCCTGTCTTCTCGCTGACCAGCGGATCGCTGACTGCGCTGCGGCTGTTTTCGGTCATGCTCGGCGTCTGGGTGATCGTCTTCACGTTCGCCATCGGGCTGCAAGTGACTCCACAGCGACCGTGGGTTGCCGTGGCAGCCGGCGCGTTCGTCGCTTTTCTGCCTCAGCACACGGCGATCCTGGCTTCGGTCAACAATGATGCACTGGCGGAAGTCGTGATTGCGGCTGGCTTGTACACCCTGATCCGCCGCATTCGCCAGCCGGACAGCGTTCCGGTGTGGGTGCTGGGGATGATCGCCGGCATTGGCGCGCTCACCAAAGCCAGCGCCCTGTTCCTGTTCGGGCTGATCCCGATCATGCTGATCCTCAGCGCGCTGCTCGAACGCAGGCCGTTCCGTCTGCTGGCGCGGGATGTGGCGCTCTTTCTGGGGATCTCGCTGGCGATCGCGTCGCTGTGGTGGGTGCGCAATCTGTCGGTCTACGGCGCACCGGATTTCCTGGGTCTTGGCGCACACGATGCGGTGGTGATCGGTCAGCTTCGCACTGCCGACCGCATCGCTGAATGGGGCTGGGAAGCCTATCTGCGCACCTCGTTCGAGACGACGGTCAACAGCTTCTTCGGGCAGTTCGGCTGGATGGCGCTGCCGATGCCGCTCTGGATGGTGCAGTTGTTTGCCGTCATGGCAGCCGCCGGGCTGATCGGCGCGCTGCTCGGTTTGCTGATGCGGCTTGGCGGCGGCGCGCAGACCCGTCTGCGCCTCTCGTGGCTGGCGCTGCTGCTGGCGCTCGGATTCGGTGTCCTTCAGTTCATCTATTACAACACCACGTTTGTGCAGCCGCAGGGCCGCTATCTGTTCGCTGCGCTCGTCCCGCTGGCGCTGCTGCTGGCATGGGGCTGGGATGTGTGGGCACGGCTGATCGCGCCTCGTCTTGCGGCGGCGGATCTGCTGCCTGTTCTGCCCGTCGCGATCGCGCTGATCCTGCTGCCGCTCAACGTGTGGATCCTGTGGCGTTTCATCCCGCTGCTCGCTCCCTGAACCGGGCCAATACTTTCTTCTTAGGAGATGTGATGTCGTCTGACCTGTTAATCGCCTCAACCAACCCCGGCAAGATCATCGAATACCGCGCTCTGTTTGAAAACGCGCCGCTGCGGCTGCTCAGCCTGAGTGATGTCGGGCTGGGAGATGTTGACGTGGAAGAACCGTTTGAGACGTTCATCGAGAACGCTCGGCACAAGGCACTGTCGTATGCCCGCATGGCAAAACGGCTGACGCTGGCAGATGACAGCGGTTTATGTGTCGATGCGCTCGATGGGCGTCCCGGCGTCTTTTCCGCGCGTTATGCGCCGACCGCGCCGGAGCGGATTCAGAAACTGCTGGGTGAACTTCAGGGGATCCCGGACGATCGCCGCACTGCTCGCTTTGTCTGTGTGATTGCCGTCGCCGATCCGCATACCGGGACGGTCGAGATCGCGGAGGGGACGGTTGAAGGACGGATCGCGCATCAGCCGGGGCAGGGCACGACCGGATTCGGTTACGATCCGATTTTTATCCCGGAAGGCTACGGCGTGCCGATGAGCGACGTTTCGCCGGAGACGAAAAACGCCATCGATCACCGTGGTCAGGCGGCACGGGCTATTCTGCCGTATCTGCTGTCCCGGATGGGGACGTGATCATTTCCCATTCTTCACGCAGGATGCTCATGGTGATGATGTCGTAATACACACCATCCCGGTAGACGAAGGCGCGCAGCCGCCCATCCTGCCGGAAGCCGACACGCTCATAGGCGCGGATGCCATCCGTGTTATATGCCATGACTTCCAGACGGACGCAGTTCAGATTCATCTCCATGAAGATGAAGCGCAGCATCGTCCTCACGGCGTCTGTGCCATAGCCTTTGCCGCGATCATCTGCGCGCCCGATGCCGATGAAGAATGAGCAGTGACGCGCCTGCCAGA
>SZPD01000382.1 GCA_030263515.1 Anaerolineae bacterium CFX9
CTGAAATTCCAGCGAGACATCATGTGTCGCCAATGCGACTTTGCGAGATGGGATTTCGCGCATGTACGCCGATAACGAACTGCTGTTTCCGCACCACGTGATCCCCCATCTGCGCGATCTGGGCGGCGCGCGCTGGAAAGCACTTGTCGAGCGCGTGATGAGCCTGTCGCAGAGCCATGATGAGACGCTGGCATTCATGCTGATGATGGTGCGTCTCAACGGCTGCCTGCCGTGCGAGACGGACAGCTTCCGCGCCATGCGGGGATGCGCGCCGTGCGCCATACAGACGCTGCGCCGCTTCAAAGGGACTGAAGATGATCTGCTGCGGCTCTATCAGCAGGCGCTGGGGGATGTGCGCACGTTTGCGCAGCAAGCGCCGCATTACGGCATCGTCAGCGCGCCAGACGCCAGCCTAACGTGAAAAATTCGCCGTCTGTGCCGCCTACTCCGCGCTTGATCAACCATTTTCGCGTATGTTATAATTTCTTCATGAAGTTCCAGCGGCCTCCCACAAAGGGTGGCGTTTGTTTTGTTAGAGTCGAGAGAGGATTGGGCTATCAGCTCGCAAGAGACGCTCCGAATTAATAACCAGATCCGCGCACGTGAAGTCCGCCTGATCACCGACTCAGGTGAAAACATGGTGGTTTCGCTGCACAAAGCCCTTGAAATGGCGGAGGATCGCGGGCTGGATCTCGTAGAGGTTCAGCCGAATGCAGACCCGCCTGTCTGCCGCATCATGGATTTCGGCAAGTTCCAGTTTCAGAAGCAGAAGCGTGAACGCGCCGCGCGCAAGATGCAGAAGCAGATCGAGGTCAAGGAGATCCAGCTTCATCCCAAGACGGCTGAACATCACGAGGGCTTCAAGGTCCGTGATGCGCGCCGCTGGCTGGAAGGCGGCATGAAAGTGCGGGTGCGCATTCGCTTCCGTGGGCGCGAAATCGCCCATGCGGATATCGGATTTGAGCGTCTCAGGAAGATTGCCGAGGAACTGAAAGACATCGGCGTCGTTGAGCAGCAGCCCAATATGGAAGGCAACACCATGCTGATGGTGATCGCCCCTGCCTCGGACAAGAAAAAATAACCCTGTAAGGACGGAGTACGGCTGTGGCGAAGAAGTACAAGCTCAAGACGCACAAACCGACGGCGAAGCGCTTCCGTGTGACCGGCAGCGGCAAGGTCGTCCGCACCAAAGGCGGCAAGACTCATTTCCGTCGTCGTCGTTCCCAGCGCGCCCTGAACGCCCTCAACAAGACCATCACGGTCAAGAAGGCGTCGATGGTGAAGCGTATCAAGACGCTGGCCCCCTATCTGCATCTGTATAAGCAAAACCCGCCGATGTAAGCGCCGTTCGGCGCTCGCGGAGCGATCCGCGTCTGGAAACACGGCTTAAGAGGTTGGAGAGTTAAGGCATGGCACGAGTCAAAGGCGGGTACGTCACTCGCCGTTCGCACAAAAAAGTTCTCAAGCTGACGCGCGGGCAGTTCGGTTCGCGTCACCGTCTGTTCCGCCGCGCCAACGAGGCGATGCTCAAGAGTCTGTGGTATTCGTACCGCGACCGCAAGGCACGCCGCCGGGATCTGCGCCGCCTGTGGATCGTCCGCATCAACGCGGGCGCGCACATCAACGGCTTGAATTACAGCCGCTTCATGTACGGTCTGAAGCGCGCCGGCGTCGAGCTTGACCGCAAGGTGCTGGCGGATATCGCCGTCCGCGACGCCGAGACATTCAAGAAGATCGCCGCGCTGAGCCAGGCGCACCAGTCGCGCTAGGCAAAGCCGCTCCACACAGGAATCCGCAGGCCGTGAGGGTTGTGATCAATCCTCACGGCTTTTGTTTTGCTGCCCCACTTGCGCTACTGTATTCAGCATGATCAACAGTCTGCAAAATGAGCGCGTCAAACGGGCACACGCGCTGATGACCTCTGCCAAAGCGCGCCGCAAAGCCGATCAGATCGCCATCGAAGGCGCGCGCCTGATCCGCGATGCGCTGCGCAGCGGCTGCCAGCCCGATTTCATCCTCTACGATCCGGATGCGGTGCAGATCGACTCGATCATCCCGGATACGGTGATCACGGCGATGGCGCTGCCCGCCTCGGCAGCCGTCATTCGCCATATCGCCGCGACCGAGACGCCGCAGGGGGTGATCGGCGTCTTCCCGACACCATCCCCCGCGCTGCCTCAGCCCCTCGATCGGGTGCTCATCCTGGATGCGATCGGCGATCCGGGCAATCTCGGCACACTGCTGCGCAGCGCCCGCGCCGCGGGTGTTCAGGCGGTACTGCTGGCTCCGGGCTGCGCCGATGCGTGGAGTCCCAAAGCCCTCCGCGCAGGCATGGGGGCGCATTTTGCCCTTCCCGCGCTGGAAGCGAGCTGGACGCGGATCGCGCTGCTGTGCAGCGGGCTGCACATACGGCTGGCGGATATGACGGGCGACGCTGCCTATGACCAGGCGGACTGGCGCTCGCCGTGGGCGCTGATCGTCGGCAGCGAAGCGCACGGCGCATCCGAACAGGCCGAGGCGCTCGCCCGGCAGCGCGTCTACATCCCGATGGAGCAGGACGCCGAATCGCTCAACGCGGCGATCGCCGCCTCGGTGATCCTGTTCGAGGCGGCACGCCAGCGCAGATGAGCTTCCTCTTGCATCCGTGAAGGCTAATCGAAGCGGAAGCGCAGCACTCCGATCGTGAACAGCACCCCCGTCATCGCCAGCAGGACGATCAGCGATGGCATCACCTCTGCCACCCCGCCGCCGAAATACATCAGACTCCGGTAGGCGTCCATGGCCCAGGCGATCGGCGAGATATGGCCGATGATGCGCATCCATTCCGGCACGATATCAAGCGGCCACCACGCCCCTCCCAGCGGAGCCAGCGTCAGCGAGATGAACAGCGTGATCCCCGCTGCCTGCTGCTCCGTCTTGAGGAAGCCTGTCAGCATGATCATCAGGGCAGTGGCGCACAGGACGAAAGTGATCATGACGAGCGCCAGCGCCAGCACGTTACCGCCATAGCGCACGCCGAGCAGATAGCCGAAACCGAACAGCAGCGTATACTGGAACAACCCCAGGATGAAGCGCGCCAGCAGTTTGCCACCGAGGATCTGCCGCCGGCTGATCGGCATCACCGCCATACGCTGCATCGTCCACTGCTTGCGCTCTCGGATGAACGACGCCGCGGCAGGAAGCACGGTGATCAGGACATACATGCTGGCAATGCCCGGCACGGACTGGCTGAAGCCCGCCGCAGTCGCCGGGCGCGGTGTTTCATCGGCAGAGAGCATCGTGTAGTTGATACTGATCGGATCCGTTCTCCAGAATGCCTCTGCCCGCGTCCGCACACCTTCGAGGAAAGCCGCGCGGTCGGCATCATCACGAAACTGAAGGATCGGCAGGTCAGCCGCAATGCGATCGGCGGTCTGCATGGCGATGATCGCGCCGCCGACGCGGATCGCCGCGCCGTTGACCGCTTCCTGAATGTAGCTGGTCGTCGTGATGTTCTCATTGGAGCGGTAAATCAGCGTCGCGGGCTGCCCTGCGGACACCTGCTCGCCGAAGCCAGCCGGAATGACGATCAGCGCGCGGGTGACGCTTCCTCTCAGACGTTCGTCGGCGCGCGCTTCTGTGAGCGGGGCGCTTTCCAGCGCGCAGGCGTCGGAGTCGTCGTTATCCAGCGGGCACAGGCGCAGCGCCGGCGTATCTGCCGCGAGAGTCTGGAGAAATGCCGTCGAAATGATGCTGTTATCCAGATCGATCACATCCACGCGATCACGCGGGCGCTCCGC
>SZPD01000006.1 GCA_030263515.1 Anaerolineae bacterium CFX9
GCCGGAGCAGGGGTTGTGCCATTTATGCCAAGTGGCAATCGACTGGCGGCACAGCGTAACGCGCTGTTTCCGGCAGAGGAGCTGCCGTCTTTCATGATCCTGGGGGATGAGATTCTGTATGCAGGAAACGGAGAGGATTTTCAGCAGCAGATAACGACGGCGGTTATTCGTACACTCAATGAGATGGAAACAGGATGCTGATCCAAAAGCTTGCGGCAGCGCAGTTGATTCAGTTGGGGCGGTTCAGCACGGAGGACGGCGTAACCCCTGTCCGTTTCCATCTGGAGATGCTGGCATCATATCCAAATGCGCTGAACGAAGCGGCTCAGCTTGTGGCGGCGCACATGCCAGAAGTCGATCATCTGGTTTGCGATGTCGAGTCGCTCGCACTGGCGGCGGTAGTCAGCCAGATCACAAACATTCCACTGGCCTACAGCCGTAAGCCGGTCAGCTCAGCGATCGATCTGTGCGGAGCCTACGACATCGGTCATCCTGCTGTACTCATTCTCAACGTGGCAGAAAATGCTCTGGTCAATGACTTTATCAGCGCCGCGAGACGTGTGGGCCTCAGCATTCAGGAAACAATCGTCCTCTGCGATCCCGGCATCGCCTCGCTGAACTGCCCGCTGCGAGGGCTGTTCACACTGGAAGATTATCTGGATTTCCTGGTAAGCGAAAACCGCCTGCATCCCCGGCAGGCGGTCTGGATTCGTGACTGGCAGCGCCAGAAAGCCGGGCTTATTCCTCATCACCCAGGCTCAGCAGCGCCATAAAAGCTTCCTGAGGCACTTCTACTGAGCCGATCATCTTCATGCGCTTCTTGCCTTTTTTCTGTTTTTCCAGCAGCTTCCGCTTGCGCGAGACATCGCCGCCGTAGCATTTGGCGAGTACGTCCTTGCGCAGAGCTTTCACATCTGCACGCGAGATGACCTTGCTGCCAACAGCAGCCTGGATCGGCACAGCGAACATCTGGCGAGGGATCAGATCCTTGAGCTTGCTGACCAGGCGCTGCCCCTTGTGATAGGCATGCTCACGGTCAACGATGATCGCCAGCGCATCGACCGGCTCTCCGTTCACCAGAATGTCCAGCTTGACCAGATCTTCCGCTTCGTATCGATCAAACTGATAATCCAGGCTGGCATAGCCTCGTGTGATGCTTTTCAGGCGATCATAGAAATCGACGATCAGCTCTGCGAGCGGCAGGCGGTAGTGAAGAACGACGCGGGACTTATCGAGATATTCCATCGTGACGAATTTGCCGCGTTTCTTGATCACCAGATCCATAAGCGCGCCGATGAATTCTTCCGGGGTATAAATCTGGATTTTCATCCACGGTTCGCGGATTTCCTGAATCAGATTGAGATCGGGCAGGTACGCGGGACTGTCGATGCGCGTCAGAGTCCCATCTTTCAGGACGACTTCGTACTCCACGCTTGGCGCTGTGGCGAGGATATCCAGCTCATACTCGCGTTCCAGCCGTTCCTGAATGATTTCCATGTGGAACAAGCCCAGAAAGCCGACGCGAAACCCAAAATTCAGCGCCTGAGACGTTTCCGGTTCAAAAACGAGTGAGGCGTCATTGAGCTGAAGCTTTTCCAGCGAGTCGCGCAGGACACCATAGTCATCGTTATCAACCGGATAGATGCCGGCAAACACCATCGGCTTGACCGGTTGATAACCCGGCAGCGACTCGGCAGCGCCATTAAGCGCCTGTGTGATCGTGTCGCCGACCCGGCATTCGCGAACTGTCTTGAATCCGGTTGCCACATAACCCACTTCGCCGACCGATAATGACTCAACGGGGCGCATACGCGGGCTGAAAATGCCGATCTCCACAGGTTCAAAACGGGCGTCGGTTGCCATCAACCGCAGCGCCGTGCGTTTATCCAACTGTCCATCCACAATTCGCACATAGGCAACGACACCTTTGTACGAATCGTAGTGCGAATCGAAGACGAGGGCGCGCAGTGGAGCATCCGCGTCCCCTTTGGGCGGCGGCACACCCGCGATGACTGCCTCAAGCACATCCTGAACGCCGATCCCGCTTTTGGCAGAAATGCGCAGGATCTCATCTGCTGGTGTGCCAAGCAGATTCTCGATTTCCTTCGCCACCTCGTCAGGGCGCGCCGCAGGCAGATCGATCTTGTTCAGCACCGGAATGATTTCCAGATCCTGCTCCAGCGCCAGGTAGACGTTTGCCAGCGTTTGCGCCTCAATTCCCTGACTGGCGTCCACCACCAGAATCGCGCCTTCACATGCCTGCAGCGCACGGCTGACTTCATAGGTGAAGTCCACGTGTCCCGGCGTATCAATCAGGTTGATCTCATAGAGTTCGCCGCTGCGGGCGGTGTATTCCATACGGACCGCGGATGCCTTGATCGTAACGCCGCGCTCCCGCTCAAGATCCATGCTGTCAAGAAGCTGCTCCTGCATTTCTCTCACGCTTACGGTGTTTGTGAGCTGAAGCAGTCGATCGGCGAGCGTACTCTTGCCATGATCGATATGGGCAATGATACAGAAATTTCGGATATTCTCGCGCTTCATCGATTCTCGTCGTAAGGCTGACCCGGTTGACTGGGCGAATAGTATATCAGAAGGGATTTGTCAGGAATACGCTCAAACAACAGCAGCGATCAGGGAGTCATGATTGTTGTGCTGACTGGATGCGGAGCGAGTGGATAACCACGCCAGAAATTCGACATTTCCCGCAGGACCGAGCAGCGGAGAGCGGATAAGCCCCTGCGCGCTCAGGCCCAGCGCGGACGCTGCCTCCAGAACCTCACCGATCACCCGGCGGTGAACAGCCGTATCGCGAACAACGCCACCCTTGCCGACATCGTGACGGCCAGCCTCGAACTGCGGCTTGATGAGAGGAATGATATCCGCATCGGCTGCTAGCCAGTTTCTGATAGTGGGGAGCAGAAGCCGCAGTGAAATGAAGGATGCATCAATGACAACAAGCTCAACAGGCTCAGGCAGCCGTTCCAGATAGCGCGCATTCGTTCGCTCATAGACGATGACGCGCGGGTCTGTGCGAACACGATAGTCGAGCTGACCGTAGCCTACATCAATGGCATATATCCTGAGCGCGCCTGACTTTAACAGGCAGTCTGTAAAGCCGCCTGTGCTCGCGCCGACATCCGCGCATACACGACCGGCGACCGGGGTTCCGAATGCGCTGAGCGCCGCTGCAAGCTTTTCGCCACCACGGCTGACGTAGGGAGGCTTCTCGCGCACTTCAAGAACTGCATCCTCGGTCACGCGCGTTCCGGGCTTGTCCATTACCACACCGTTGACGGAGACCTCACCAGCCATGATCATGGCGCGCGCTTTTTCCCGGCTGGGGGCCAGTGCGCGGGTATGCAGCAGGATATCGAGACGAACTTTTTCAGCCATCGGCGGCTTCAGCCCCGCGTCATGTAGATGGTGACATCAATCGGCGCGTCGGTGGGGAATAACCTTGCGCCGATCTGAACGCCGTCAGCCGCGACAGGCAGGTATCCGGACGCGAGTACCAGCGCGCTGTATGGAACGTCGCGCTGGAGCGGACGATCGACCTGAAAACGACCGTTGCGATCCGTCACGGCAATGGCGAAGAGCTGTTCCTGATCCCAGTCCTGTGTGAATTCCGAGACGTTATAAAGTTCGCTGATGATAAAAACGGTGACGCCCGGAATTCCTTCATTGGTATCACTGTCCAGAACCTGCCCGCTCAACGAAATGCCGCTGGCTTGTGCAAACCGATCAATCGGAAGCTGCCCGATGCCTACGCGCGCCTGAGCGGTTTCAAACTGACGCTGATTGACGAACAGATCTACCCGGTAGGTTCCGTCAGGAATTCCGCCCGGTGTAGACAGGCGAAACAGATAATTCTGTCCGCTCTGAGCGCCTACCCACGGCGTTGTGCTCTGGTAGAACGCCTCGCCATCCACCGACCAACGGATCGTCCACAGTGTTCCCGGCGCGATTTGCTGCCAGTCAAACAGCAGAAAGATCGACTCCGTGCCCGCAGAGAAGGTGCTGATCGGCGCTGCGGTGAGCGCTTCGGTGGGAGAAGCCGCCGTCGTGAAGTGAAGATCATTGTAGATGCGGGCAAAAGCGCCGTCCTGAGCGCCTGCCAATGTGAAATCGGCAACGCTCGCAAGACGGGCATTGATGTAGAGTTCCAAACGGTAGTTACCCGGCAGAAGCCCGTTGGGATCCTGAATCGAAGTGGTTTTGACTCCGCTGGAGCCATCGCTTTCCAGCCAGACGGTATCCTCTGGCAGGCGCTGAACTTCATTTCCCTCATAGTACCAGATCGCGGTCCAGGGTGTGCCCGGCGCAAGGTTTCGGTAAAGGAAGCGTGCGCTGGCTACACTGCTGGTTGGCAGCACATAGCCGTTGCCCTGAACATTGCCCTGCTGATCGAGAATGCCGAAGATGACATCAGTGAACTCTGGGGCTGGTTCCGCGCCGCCACCCACCTGCAGGCGGGCATTCCCGGCGGCGGTCCCGTTGATGAAGAGCGTAAAGTCGTAGAGTCCGTTGGGGTAGGGCTGCCCTGAGCTGCCAACGTACCACAAGCCTCGGCGGCCGCCGCTCCATCGAACAGGCGGCAGAGAGAAAGTTGGGTTGGGAATGCCGTCTGTGGTGACGCGAAGCTCATAAACCGTCTCTTCTGTCATATTCTCATAATCAAAGAACAGATAGAGGCTGGTACTTCCGGTGGGGAGGCTGCGAATGATGGTCGTCGGCATGCCAGCTTCATTGACTGAGGGCGAGAAACCGAGGTATCGGAAGGATGGGCGCTGAGCCGTGATTGGTGCAGGCGGCGCAGAGATCAGCGCTTCCACAGTCAGCCCCAGGGTTGCGGCGCGCAGCAGAGGACGGGCGAAATTGGAAGGGCGCAGGGAATTGATGAAGCCACCTACGGGAATACAGGAGTCGGTCAGATTGATGACACCATCAAGGTTTGTATCCTGCACTGTGATACACGTCGCATCCGGGGATGCTGCGCTCAGGGGGGCGGTTGTCGGAATTCCCACAAGCTGGCCCTGCTGATTGTAGGCTCCACCGCCAGACATCGTGCCGCGGATAGCTGCGCTGGTCTTGATCCATGACTTCTCTCCGCCGCTCGGCTCAGCGGTGAAACCGACCACAGTGCCGCGCTCGATCGAGACAGCATCATCCGAGATGCCCGGATAACCGATCACGGTCAGCGTCTCGTCGAGTTCAACCGCAGAAGAGTCGCCCAGTTCCACAAACGGCAGGCTCAAGGAATTGGATTCGACAAGCCTTCCATCGCTTTGGCGCGTGATCCGGAGCAGGGCGATATCCAGCCCATTATTTGCCTGCACGATCTCGGCGCGGTAGCGCGGCACAGGCGGCTCATCAAACCGGATGCTGAGCGCGACGATGAGGGTGTCGCCGGGACAGTTGGTATTTGGAACCGTGTTATGCGCGTTCGTGAGGATGAGACCGTCACGGCTCACCAGCGTTCCAGAACCCACACACGTGATGATCAGGTTATCGCCAACGTTTCGCGTCTGCATGATAAACACAGTCGCCCGCTGGAGTCTTTCCAGATCGAGCGTTCCGGTCTGCTGTGCCCGAACCACCATCGGCAGGGCGAACAGCATGATCAGAAAAACCAGCTTCCACAGGCGGGGGATGTGCCTAGAATTGAATGTCATTGAGAAAACGCTCGAAGATCGGCAGATTCTGCTCATAGGTATCTCGGTCACTCAGAAAACTGATCACGATCGCCTGCCCTCGCTGAAGAATGAGAACATCCTGACCTTCAACCACGACCGGCAGCGACTCAAGGAAGGGGTTATCTTCCCCGCTGACAAACGTGTAGGTCATTACCGTGGCATCAATGTCTTCCTGTGGGCGAGTTAGCGTCGTCGGAAAGCGCGACAGGACACGATAGTAGGCAAGGAGCTGCTGACGGTTCAGGATCAGGCTGTCCAGAATATTGCGCGCTGATGTTCCTGCCGTCACCGTGATGACGCTCACCTGAATGGTCGTCTTGAAACCTGTCTGGCTCATATCGCGCACGCGAAAAACGTAGCTGCCCTCGTCATCGATCACCCATCCGCGCGGATACTGGGCGCGAATGCCTACCTGAAGATTGGTGTATGGAACTGTCGAGTTGATCGCCGAGTCCCGAAGGTTGATGCCGATGATGATCGCCAGCAGACCATAAAGCAGGGCAAAGTAGTGACTCCAGCGCTGACGCTGGGTGATCTCTGGCTGCTGTTCAACGACTTCAATGACGGTCATGGCCGGCTCTCGCTGCCGAGTGCTTCTCGCGCTTCACGTTCAGCATTTCTGTAGAGGAATCCGATCACAACACCTGCTCCGATCAGGATGACCGCAGACAGGATGATGCCAAAAAGCGGGGAGGGAAAAGCGCCAAGCAGCGAGAAACTGGCGTTGACCAGACCGGTGCGAAGCGGGACGCCCGCCCCGCTGACGGCTGCTGCTGCGGCTAATGTTAATGCCTGAAGCAGGAGAAATGGCCGCCCAAAGCGAACTTCTGACAGCCCGAAGCTCACGATGAAGCTGCCGCCCAGCCCGATACAGATCGTATCGAAAGTGAACGCTGCAACTACATCAGGGGACGGATTTCCATTCAGCGCATAACGCACGGTGACGATGGTGGCATAGCCTATGGCGCTTGCGGCACAGTAGGCAAGGCTGTCGTAACGATCCCGAAAGTCGCTGTTCCAGGCGAGATAGCGCACCACGATGTATTTCAGAAGCTCCTGCGTGATGCCAATTGTGAAGGTATAACCGATGATTCGCTCAATGGCGCTGCCGAGTGGAAGCCAGCGATCAGGCTGGAATACTGACTCGACAAATGGAATCCCCACGGCGTTGGCGACCAGTGCACTCACAATGGCAACTGCCGCCAGGCGCTGACGCGGCATTTCCACCGCTCTTTCCCGATAAAGGGAGAAAACGATCCAGAGCAGGGCAGGGAGAAGGGCAACCAGCAGATTAAGCGCCTGCCTCAGATCGCCGCGCAGATTGATGCCGATGAAGTTCACCAGCACATAAAGCACTGCCGTGACGCCAAACAGGATGGCACACTCGATGATGATGCTCACCCACGCCCGTCGATATGGGTAGCGCACCTCGATATCATCATCGGGTGGAGGGATGAAGCGTGTTCTTGTTGAAGCGTTCACAAACCCTTATCTCTGCAACTTCTGTGCGCTATACTGCCTCTCCGAATCGTAGCGTAGAGCGAGTTGCACGGAAAGGCTGAAACCTTGTCCTACGTGGCACGTCACCGCGGAACTGCCGCTGTCTTCGTTCTGGCACTGCTGCTCATGATTGCGGGCTGCGCTCCGGCCGTTCAGCAGGGCAGTACAAATGTTAACCACCTTGTCTATGGATTGACGCTCCAGCCCTCCGGGTTCGACCCGCACATTCATGGTTCATCGGAACTGACCATCCCGCTGCGCATGGTGTATGACACGCTGATATATCGGCATCCGCAAACGGGGCAGTTTGTTCCGGGACTTGCCAGAGAGTGGGAAATCTCTCCCGATGGCTTGGTATACACCTTTCGCCTCAGGCAGGATGTCCGCTTCCATGATGGCACTGTTCTCGATGCCGCCGCGGTAGGCGCAAATCTGGACAGAATTGTTAACCCAAACACAGCATCACAGCGCGCAGCCTTTATGCTTGGAACGTATGAACGTTACGAAATCGTCGATAGCCATACCATCCGGCTGCTGCTGTCTCAGCCTTACGCGCCGCTGCTGGATTCGCTCAGCCAGGTTTATCTAGGCATTGCCAGCCCTCAGGCTCTCAGCGAATACAGCAACGAACGATACCAGTTTCATCAGGTGGGAACAGGTCCGTATCGCTTCAGAGAATATGTTCCGGGTGACAGACTCACGATTGAGATCAATCCTGATTATGCATGGGGACCTGAGTTTTACGTAAGCCCCGGCGAGCGGACGCCGAACGAGATTGAATTTCGCTTCTTCACAGATGTGGCGACCCGGTCGCTTGCGCTCGAAGCAGGGGACGTTCACATCATCGGCGAGCTTCTGCCCGTCGATGCGCGGGCACTGGCGGCTAACAGCAATATCCAGATCAATCCCGTTGCCATTCCGGGGCAGCCGCTTCAGTTCCTGATCAACACGACGCGCTATCCAACCAACGACGCGCGGGTTCGCCAGGCGCTGATACTGGGGACGAATCGGGAAGCGATCATCGATGCAGTGTTCCAGCGCTTTTCGCCTATCGCATGGGGACCTCTGTCCGCTGCGACTCAATTCTACAGCCCCGATTTGGCTGGCGCTTACGCCTATGATCTCGCCAGGGCGCAGACTTTGCTGGAGCAGGTGGGGTTTGCGGACCGGGATGGCAACGGCTATCTTGAGTTCAACGGTGTTGAAGTAGAAGTGCGGCTGATTGTTCCTCCGTGGGGGCTGATCCCGGAAGTTGCTCAACTGCTTCAGGAACAGTGGCGCGTGCTGGGTATCCGCGCCATCCTCGAACCCGTGCCGAGCCGCAATACCTTGATCGAAGCTGTCAATCAGGGAAACTATAACCTGGTTGCCTTTTATGAATTCGGGCTGGATCCGGCTTATCTGTCGAGATATTTCACGACTGGTGGAACCAACAACTGGTCGAACGTGAGTGATCCGACACTCGATCAGCTTCTGCTGGATGCTGAACGCCAGATGGATGCCGGAGCGCGCCAAAGCCTGTATGGGCAGGCACAGCTTCGCATTATGGAGCAGGCGCTCATCCTGCCTATACGTGACTACGTAAATCTCAATGGTTCCCGGACGGTGCTTCAGGGGCTGGCTTACGATGCGTATGGCTGGTCGCCGCTGCTGACCAACGTAACAGTAACCGGACAACTATCGCGGTGAACTTTGTGCGCAGAACGGTGGCAGAGTCGCTGTTCGTGCTGTGGATCGTCCTTTCGATCACATTTCTGCTCCTGCGCGCTTTGCCTGGTGATGCGATTTCGTCAACCCTTCTTGACAGCGGAGCCAGCGCGGAAGTAATTGAGATGAGAAGGGCGGCGCTGGGGCTGGACGCGCCTGTCATGCACCAGTATCTGGTCTTTATCTCCGGTGTTCTTCGTTTCGATTTCGGCGTTTCCCTTCTTGATGGACAGCCTGTGCTGGCAAAAGTGGCGCAGCAGTGGCAGTACACGTTTGAACTGGCGGTTATTTCCTCGCTTATTGCGGTGTCTGCGGGAGTGGTGCTTGGCATCACCGGCGCAGGGATAGCTGTGGGGAAAAATTTTGCTGCTGCTGCAAATCTGGCCGCTGCCGTGCTGCAAAGTGTGCCGATCTACTGGTTGGGCACGCTCGTCATCATTGTATTCGCAGTGATCCTTGACTGGTTCCCGGCATCCGGGGCTTCATCGCCCGGCGCATGGTTTCTGCCGGCTCTGACGCTGGGTTTGAGCGGCGCAGCGGGGATCGCCAGGGTTTCGCGGGCGGCTTTTGCAGACGCGCAACGCGCGGGATATTTTCAGACAGCCGCAGCAAAGGGGCTTACGGAAAAGAGGATTGCGCTGCGCCACATGCTGCCGAATGCGCTTCCTCCCATCATTACCGCCGCAGCACTGAATACCGGATTTGTGCTCAGCGGCACTGTGCTGGTGGAGACCGTCTTCAATCGACCTGGTGTCGGACGCCTGCTGCTTGATTCTATTCTGCGGGGTGACCTTCCCGTTGTTCAGGGAGTCGCCTGCCTCACTGTGATCGTCTTCACACTTTTACTGCTTTGGGGTCGGCTGATGCACCATCTCATCGATCCACGCCTTCGCATCCCGGAACGATGACCGTTATTTCCACACGCTGGGCGCTTGCGCTGGGCGGATACCTGGTTTTTCTGCTCGTGCTGGCATCCGTGGTTACGCACGATCCAATGGCGGCAGATACTGCCAACCAGCTTGCCGCGCCCTCATCCGTACATCTACTGGGCACAGATCTGCTGGGTCGTGATGTTTTGAGCCGGTTTGCGCATGGGGCAAGAAGTACGCTGACGATGGCGGCGCTGGCAACGGGAATGGCCATGACGGTCGGAACTGGGCTTGGACTTCTGGCAGCCAGCAAAAGCCCGATAGGGCGGATCAGCAGGATGATGATGGACTCGCTGATCTCAGTGCCTTCCCTACTGACGGCACTGGTCCTGATCTCCCTCACAGGAAGAGGGGCTGTTCAGGTTGCCCTTGCCGTTGGGATCAGTCAGGCGGCGTCAGCCGCGCAGATGTCCTATACCCTTATCCGCGGCGCGCTGGCTCAGGACTTTATTCCTGCATCCTATTCACTTGGCGCGTCGGGGGCATGGATCCTGAGGCGGCACGTTCTGCCGTTTATCCGTTCCGGTCTGCTGGCATATAGCTCCGTCATGCTGGGCATCGCCCTGATGAACACGGCGGGACTCTGTTTTCTTGGTCTGGGACCAGCGCCGGGACAGCCGGAATGGGGCATGCTGCTTGCTGAAGGGCGTTTGCTGGTACGCAGTGCGCCGTGGGTGTCCCTGGCGCCCGGCATTGCGCTCACACTGCTGATCTGGCTGTGTAACCGGACAGCGGACGCAGTAAGCGCTAATCAGCCGTAATCAGTGTTCCAGGCTCCGCGCGACCTGCCAGAGTCTCCAGAAGCAGATCGGGCGTTTTTCCGTTGAAGATGCGTATCTGTAAACCAGTTTTTGCTTGCGCCAGGGCAACCATGTCTCGCACCTTGGATTCCATACCGCCCGTTACATCCACGCCAGCGCTGCCGCCCAGCGCCTGTTCTACTGCCGCAAGATTTGATGGCGTAATACGTGAGATGACCGAACCAGCCTGATCATAGACTCCGTCAACTTCGCCCAGCAGAAAGATCCGCTCCACAGGCAGAACGGCCGCAAGATACATGAAGATGGTTTCTGTTGAGGTGATCGTTCCGCCCAGCTCTGTATCGAAGCACACATCTCCGTAAACGACGGGCAAAATCCCGTTTCTGAGCGCAGCCTTTAAGGGGGCAAGTTCCATACGGATAATTTCTCCGCGCCTGCTCACGGCTGTGGCAGAGGGTTGAAAGCGCATTGCCGGCAACCCATGACGCTGAAAAACATGAATCATCAGCGCGTTTAATTCGGCTGCGGCAGCCGCAACTTCCGTGAAGCCGCGCCATTCTGCTGGCGTGCCAACGCCATTTTTTGTGTTATATCGCCGCGCAACCACATGACCGAATGAACCACTGCCATGACCTGCGATGAGCTGGGACTGCGGATGTTCACTGACATGCCGGGCGATCTGGACGGCGACACTCTCGGCGGCTTCCTCACGGAAGGCAGATGGGGTCAGCTTGTCTGTAATCAGTGAACCGCCCAGCTTGATCAGCGTGATCACATGCTTCTTCCTTACGCTACCGTGGTCGAAAATACGCGGACAGCGCCAGCACGCTGCAAGGCGGCCGCAATTGAACCGGACGCATCATCGGGAACCAGAGCAATCATATTGCCACCGCGCCCCCCGCCAGACAGTTTAGCCCCATATGCGCCGGCTTCCATTGCGGCGTTGACCAGCGTATCCAGTTCGCCTGATGAAACGGTGAGACTGCGCAGGATGTCATGATTTCGGAGCATCAGAGAGCCGATCTCAGGCAGATGACCGGATTCGATCATGGTACGCGCTTCCAGGACAATGGCGCGAATTTCTGCGATTTGCTGTTCAAAGGCGGCAGGATCTGCTTGAGAAAGCCGCCGCACATCGCCAACTGATACTTTCGTGGATGCACGAATGCCGGTATCAGCGATGAGCAGCGTTAGCGGTTCCGCCGTGACCATTGGCTCTATGGCACTGCCCCTGACGAAAAAGATCGGCTTTTCATGCGCAATCACGGTATTGTCGATGCCGCTTGGCGTACCATGAAAAACCTTCTCGACCTCATAAACGATCTGGCTGACTGTTTCTGGGTGCGGCGTTCGACCGAGGGCAAGCATCAGCGCACGAACGAGCGCGGTGGACACCGCCGCGCCACTGCCCAGCCCGCTGGCTATCGGAATATCAGACCTGAGTCGAATGGTGATACCGGGAAGCGGCTGACCGCAGGCTTCAGCCGTCTTGTAGGCGGCAACCGCCAGCGCATTATCGACATCATCTGTCATCGATAAGGCGAGATCTTCGCCAATATCTTCGGCGATCAGGCGAAAACGACCATCAGCATTCTGCTCTGCCGCCACTGTGGCAACGGCGCGCAGCGACGAGACCGGCGCGGCGATCGCCGGACACCCATAGACAACGGCGTGTTCTCCGAAAAGGATGATTTTGGCCGGCGCGCTGGCTTCTATCATGACAGCATGCTGGGTACGTACAGGATGAGCACGAAGGTCAAGCCCCACAGCAGGATGGCTATCTGAAGGGGACGATCCTTGAGCAGCACTTCTTCAGGGGCGCTGCCTTCTCCCTTGACGTGAATGAGATACAGATAGCGGAACATGCCATACAACACGAAAGGCACAGTCAGCAGCGCGAGGTTATTGCCAGCGAGGAGCGGGGAAGGGGACTCAATCGCATACAGCACGTATGCGATCAGGGTGCTGGTCATTACCATGCGCAGCATGTCGTCGAGCAGGGGGAGATTGTAGGACTGAAGGGAACGTCGAACCTTGCCGGCGTTAGTGGCAAGTTCCAGATATTCCTGCCTGCGCTTCCCGATGATAAGAAAAAGTGCCAGCAGCGCGATGCAGCCATATAACCACGGCGAAAAGCGCTCTACAGGCACGACGAATACGCCAGCAGCGACCCTCAGCACAAAGCCGGAAGCGACCGCCATGACATCGAGAATGACGACATGCTTGAGCCGGAAACTGTAAAGAAGCTGAAGGATGAGATAGGTGAGCATGATCAGCGCAAAGCCACGGCTCATCAAAAGCGCGCCCAGCAGAGCGAGCAAAGGAAAGATGACGGCTGCTGCACGCGCGGCAGGTATCGACAGTTGACCAGAGGCGATGGGACGGTTACGCTTAACAGGATGCTGTCGGTCACTGTCCACATCGACGAGATCGTTGATGATATAGACCGAACCTGAAATCAGGCAGAGAAGCAGGAAGCTGATCAGAATGCGGACGAACGACTCCGCAATGAACAACTGACCATCAAAGACGATACCTGCAAATATCAATACGTTCTTCGTCCATTGCCGGGGACGCAGAGTACGAATCAGACCAAGCAGCTGCTGCAAGCCAGATCTCCTGATGCGACAGATCGCGAACACAGATTGTACGCCAAACATCATTCTAGTCCATACCAGCCTGAGGAATCCGTAATGACCGATCGTTCTGCGACCGCTCAAGCCCATCCCAACATCGCTTTTATCAAGTACTGGGGAAACCGGAACGATGAACTTCGGCTGCCGGCGAACTCCTCATTGAGCATGAATCTGGATGGCCTGCATACTGAAACGACGGTTATCTGGAATGAGACCCTGTCTGAGGATGAACTGATCCTCAACGGACAGCGTGAGCAGGGCCCGGCGCTTGAACGTGTGAAGAAACATCTGGATGTCATACGCGCACGGATAAATCTGACAGCCAGAGCATCCGTCATATCTGCCAACAATTTTCCGACCGGCGCGGGGATAGCCTCATCGGCGTCGGCCTTTGCCGCGCTCACGACAGCCGCCTTCGCTGCTGCGGGAGCAGATCTGGGTGAGCGTGAGCTTACCACGTTTGCGCGCCTGGGATCCGGATCAGCCGCGCGCTCGATCCCTTCGGGGTTCGTCAGATGGCATGCGGCTGACACGCATGAAGACTCATACGCCGAGTCCATCGGCGGCCCCGCTCTGTGGGATATCGTCGATGTGATCGCCGTGGTGAACACTGGCCACAAATCTGTAGGCTCATCAGCTGGGCATACATCTGCCGCTACCAGTGATCTGCAAGCGGCGCGTGTGAATGGGGCTGCCGCGCGGCTTATCCATGTAGAAGAAGCGATCCTGCGACACGATTTCGAGGCATTTGCGCATCTCGTGGAGCTGGACAGCAATCTCATGCATGCGGTGATGATGACGAGTAATCCATCGCTGTTCTACTGGCAGCCTGCTTCACTGATGATCATGCAGGAAGTACGCTCATGGCGTTCAGCCGGTCTGCCAGTCTGCTATACGCTGGATGCCGGACCCAACGTCCATTGTATTTGTGAAAGAAATGCGGCTGCGCGAGTAAGTGATCTGCTGCATTCGATGTCTGAAGTCAGGACGGTCTATACTGCGCCAGTCGGGGGCGGAGCAAGAGTCATCTCTGCCAGTGAGTAATTGGTGAATAACCGCTTTTCCGCACAGTGGGTCACGGCTCAATGAGCGTATAATGATCATGTCGCTTAATACATCAAAGGCGAAGTCACATGTTTGATTTCATCGTGGGCAATGATGCGCTCTCGGCAATCATTGCTTTCGGGCTGGTGCTGATACCGGCTGTGCTGATCCACGAAATGGGACATTTCATCGCGGCGAAGATGGTTGGAATTACCATCCTTGAATTCGGCATTGGCATGCCGCCGCGTATGATACGCCTGTTCAGGCTGGGGGGTACAGATTACACCCTGAACTGGCTTCCTCTCGGCGGTTTCGTTCGTCCACTGGGGGAAGATATTGTCCGGCAGGTGGGGGAAGAGGCCACCAACTCTGACCGGCAGGAAGCAATTTCGCGCGGCATTCGAAATGTCCGATCCGTTGGCGAGGTTCCGCCGCTCGCAAGAATTTTCTTCATGGCCGGCGGGGCGATTGCAAACTTCATCATGGCGTTTGTGCTGCTCGCGCTCGTCGGGCTGATGGGGCTGCCGCAGATCACAGGCGCGCGGGTGAATATCCTGCATATCGCCGAGGATTCTCCGCTGGCGAACGCGGGTTTGCTCCCCTTTGATGTCGTCGAGATGATCGATGGAGAGAAATTTACCGACAGTACCGCATTCATTCAGCGCATCTACAACTCAGACGGGCAGGAAATTACGCTGTCTGTTCTGCGGGATACGGCGGACAATGTTGTTGAAGTGACCTTCACACCCGAAATCCCGTCAGAAGCTGCTGCTTCAGAAACGCATCCGTTTATTCGAGGGGTAGCCGCAGGCTCTCCGGCTGATCGTGCTGGCATTCGCCCCGGCGATCTGGTTGTATCGTTCAACGGCGAGAATGTGGCCAACTTTGAAGAACTTCAGGCGAGAACCCGCGCCCATCTCGGCGAAATGGTTGTGCTCAACCTGTGGAGAAATGGTGAGATTGTCGAGGTCTCGCTGGTTCCACGCGCCAATCCACCTCAGGGACAGGGGGCTATGGGAATCGAAATTGGAACAGCCGCCATCGACTTTACGTTGGGACTGACGTATCAGGAAGGTGTCCCTCAAAGCGAAATTTTACCTCTTTCACTGGCTGACTCGCTGAACTTTGCTTCGTCACGCATCAGTGAAGTTTTCACCACCATCGCCAGCATTCCAGGGCAAATCCTGCAAGGCACTGCGCAGGGCGATCAACTGCGCCTGACAAGCCCGCTGGGAATCAGCCAGGTTGGCGGCGTCTACCTGCAGGAAAGTATCCAGCAGGATCGCCCCAGCATCATTGTCGAGTTTATCGCGCTGATCAGCATCGCGCTGGGCTTCACCAATCTGCTGCCAATTCCTGCACTGGATGGCGGACGCATCGTTTTTGTGCTCGTCGAGATCGTCCGCGGTCGTCCGATTGCACCGGAAAGGGAAGGACTGGTTCATCTCGTAGGACTGGTCATTCTGCTGTCGCTGATGGTAGTTGTCCTGTTCAATGACATCAGTAATCCGCTGACAAATCTGTTGAGGTAGTCATACAGTATGGCAGAAGAAAACAATCTGGACTTCGAAAACGCCCACGATCGGCCGGGCGTTGAGGAGACGCTGAGGCTGCTTGAAGCGGGGGAGGAATCCGGCTTTTCCAGCGCTCTGTATTACGGTCTTTCGGGTCTGGATGTCGATCAGGCAAATCGTTTCAGAAGCGTCTGGCAAAATCTGGCGACGGGTTTTCGGCGCAAAGTGATCCGGTCCCTGGTGGATGCCGGAGAAACCAATTTTGAACTCGTCTATGAGCCAATTGGGCGGGCAGTCCTCGATGATGAAGATGACGACATTCGCGTGCTCGCCATCGAGCTGATCTGGGATGATGATCTGCCAGAGACCATGGAACGGCTGATCGATATCGCTCACCGTGACTCTTCCGTTGACGTTCGCGCAGCGGCAGCCAGCGCGCTGGGGAATTTCATCCTCAAGGGGGAGCTGGAAGAACTTCCACCCGGCTCAACCGATGCGGCAGTTGAAGCTGTCATCGCCATCTGGAACGATCAGAATGAGGAAGTCGATGTGCGCAGGCGCGCACTGGAAGCCATATCCAATTCCAGCCATCCCATTGTCGAACCCGCAATTCGCGACGCGATGCACAGCGATGAGCCACAGATGCGTTTAAGCGCGATCTTCGCGATGGGGCGGAGCTGCGATCCTCAGTGGAGTCCGTATGTGCTGGAGGCGCTTGAAAGCACTGACGAAGCCGTGCTCTACGAGGCCGCGCGCGCCGCTGGAGAACTGGAGATCGCCGATGCCATTACGCCTTTGAAGCGGTTGGCACACGGAGATGACATTGAAGTTCGTGATGCCGCTATCTGGGCACTGGGTGAAATTGGCGGCGCGGAGGCGCGCAAAGCCCTTGAGCTGCTGAGCCGTGATGCAAAACGCCTCGGTGATGAAGGGCTGATGGAAGCCATCGAGGATGCGCTGGCGAACGCAAACCTGGGCGGCGATGACCTCTTTATGTTGAAGATCGACTGAAATGAACCCATCGACATGGCGCTCGATCTTTGAGCGATCGAGCGCCATGCGGTGATTTCACACAGGGATTGGAAATGCTTCAGCCGTTGATCAGCGGCATGAGCTTCAGGGCAAGCCCGGTATCTCCCTGAATCTTGATTTTGCCCATCATGAAAGCCTGCATGGGATTCAGCCCACCGTTGATCATGGAGTAAAAGTCGTCGGCGCTTGAGCGGAGAACCATCTTCGCGCCTTCAATTTGCCCCTCGCCGGTGTCTGCGGTTCCGTCCGCAATACGCAGCCAGTAGTTGCCACCGTTTTCGCCGCTCAGTTCGAACTGGATCGCCGCGTTGATGTCTTTCACCTTGGCCGGGTCAAACTTCTCCGACCACTTGGCAAACAATCCAGCAACTTCTTCACGTGATGCCATACCAGAAAGCTCCTTTGCCTAACTTCAGCGTATGAAGTCCTAAGCATATTCATCGAATACCGGGTAGTATACAATCATTGCGCAGGACTGCCTACGGTTTTTGATGAGGTTTGGATGATACGCATCGTCATCGCGCTTGCGCTTGCTGCGATCCTCAGCGTGTTCGATGCTGAGGCGCAGTCAGAACTGCCCAGTATTCCGGGGCACATCGCCTATATTGGGGTGGATCAGAATGTTCACGTGCTCGATGTGACGAATAACATCAGAGTGCAGTTGACATCAGATGCGGGTATCAGCCAGACGCAGGCGCGAATCTATCAATGGCCCACGTGGGCAAATGACAATCGTCTGGCATATTTTGGAACGACAGTGCTGCCGTCAGGAAGCGTTGGTGTGGAGGCCTATATCATCCAGCGCCCCGGCAGCGATCCTGAGCTGGTATATTCGGCGAGTGACGAAACTTTCACCTACGCTGCGTGGTCGCCACAGTTTTGCGGGGATACCCCTGATTGTCGTGATCTGGCGGTGCTGCTGTCTGCTGCTGAGCTTGAGGCTTTTCAGGTGCGCATGATACGACACACTGCAACTGATAGTGATACTTTTGCTGCGGGCGAAGGCGTGCCGTTTTACTTTAGCTGGAGTCCAGATGGCGAAAATATGATCTGGCATCGCAATAATTCCCTGCTCGACATTTATCAAATTGAGGAACGGCGCAGCACGCGAGTCGCTTCAGACCTGGGAGCATTTTTTGCCCCTGCATGGTCGCCCGTCGATGATCGAATTCTGTTCGGCCTTGCAGGAATATCCGGGGATGGAACAGATCTCGCGCTTGCAACCAGCCCGGATGGAGAAACGATCGAACGGCTTGCCCGGAATCTGGTTTCACCTGTGAGTTTTTCCTGGTCACCGAACGGGAACCAGATCGCGTATCTTGACGGCGCAGGAACGCTCTCGGTGATCGATGTGATTACGGGCGCGTCTGTATTACAGTCGCCCATTCCCGGCGTTCTGGCGTTTTTCTGGTCACCAAACAGTCAGCATATCGCTTTTGTATCGCTGGAAGGGCGTGATCCGGGCGGGTTCAGCGCCAAGATGGACGCCTCTATGGTCATGGCACAAACAACCCCCGGACTTTTATGGTCGGTTATCGACATTTCTACAGGACAGCTTCGGCGATATATCGCGTTCCGTCCAACGCGAGAAATGGCTTATCTGCTGACTTATTTCGATCAGTTTGCGCAGAGCCACCGGATCTGGTCGCCTGACAGCCGGTATATCGTCTTCAGTGAAGTGGGGCAGGGGACAGGGACACCATCAATCCATGTACTCGATGTGTCGCAGACTGCGTCAGTTCCACTGACAATTGCCCAGGGAGTCATTGGTATCTGGAGTTATAACTGACCTTGTCTTATGCGTAAATTGATCCCCGTAGCAATACTTGCGCTGGCAGCGCTGGCCTGTGTGCGCAGCCAACCGGATATCATCGTCATTACCGCAACGTTTGCCCCACCCACACCCCCCACGATCGCTCTGAGCCTTCCGACATTTTCACCGACGCAGACAGCTTCTGCGACTCAGGATAATGGAGCAGCAGCAAACACCTCGGCGGAACAGACGCGCGTATATGTCGTCAGACCCGGCGATACGCTGACCGGCATTGCGGCGGCAAACGGAATCAGCCTGAGCAGCCTTCTGGAACTCAACCCGATGCAAAACCCGAACCTGGTTGAAGTCGGGCAGGTTATTCAACTGCCGCCGCTGCCGAATGAAGTTGGAAGCAGCCTCCCCATTATTTCTGATCAACTGGTTGTCCGCAGCCCGGCGAGCCGTGGGTTTGATGTCGCAGAGTTCGTCTCCAGACAACCCGGCTACATTCGTACTGCGACTGACCTCGTTGGCACTGAGCTGCTGACGGCAGCGCAGATCGTCAATCGGGTTTCACTTGAGTACAGCGTCGATGCGCGGCTGCTGCTGGCACTGCTTGAATACAGGTCAGGATGGTTATCCAATCCCGAACCCTCTGAAACGGAACAGGTCTATCCGATGCGCATCGGTGCTTCGCCGTTAGGGTTTGACCGGAATGGTCTCTATCGTCAACTGACGTGGGGAGCAGATCGACTCAATTCAGGGTATTACAACTGGAAGCAGGGCACACGGCGAACGCTTGAACTTGCGGATGGGCGGCGGCTTCTGTTGGATACACGCCTCAACGCCGGCACCGCAGCCGTGCAGTATCTTTTTAGTCTGACGGATGATTTTGGGGAATGGAGCCGCGGTGTCGGCACTGACGGTTTCATCCAGATCTACAATCGTTACTTCGGTGACTCGCTGAGCGGCTTCAATGAAAGCGTGATCCCCAGCGATCTTGTACAGCCTGAGCTTGCGCTTCCCTTTGAGAGAGGGCAGATCTGGTATTACACAGGCGGGCCGCATGGCGGCTGGGGAAGCGGAAGCGCATGGGCAGCGATTGACTTCGCTCCGCCGGATGATCTGGCGAATGTAACGTCAGCCTGCTATATCAGCCAGTATTTTGTGACTGCGGTCGCACCGGGAATCATCGCTCGAACAGATACCGGCGTTGTCGTTCTGGATCTCGATGGAGATGGTGACGAGTCAACGGGATGGTCAATCCTGTATCTGCACTTGGCTGATGCTGACCGTATTACTGCCGGAACTCGTGTTGATACGGGGGCAAGGATCGGGCGTCCCTCATGCGATGGCGGCTTCTCGAACGGGACACATGTCCATATCGCGCGGCGTTACAACGGCGAATGGATCCCGGCAGATTGCTCTGCCTGTGCCGGAGATTATCAGCCGCCGACATTTAATCTCGGCGGCTGGAGCGTCGTCGGGCTGCCAGCGCAGGAATACCAGGGATTTCTTGCGCGGGATGGACAGCGCCGTATCGCAGAGCAGGGCAGGGGAGTCGCGGATAACCAGGTAGGCTGGTGAGGCGCATGATATAATGCGTGCTCCGATTGTCTGAAGTGAGGCTTTACAGGATGTATCGGCTTCGTTTTGCCCTGGTGATTGCGCTGGTTGTGATCGCAGGGCTGCATATCAACGTGAAGACAGCGGCTGCTCAGGAAGGGCCAACGTCTACACCCATCCCGATCAATCTCTCCAACGTTATTCCAGCCACCGAAACACCGCAGGCAGGCCCTACGCCCACATGGACACCGACAGAAACGGGCGGCATCCTGCTGGAGGCACGCGAATTCGCCAATGTTCGGAATCGCCCCAGTACAGATGGAACGCAGTTAGGTGTCATTCGCAGTGGAGAACAGTATCGGGCAACCGGCCGGTATTTCGGATGGTATCAGCTCCAGTTTCCATCATCCCCGACCGGGCTGGCATGGGTCTTTGGCGAACTGGTAACGCTGACAGGAAGCGCGGATTTGCTTCCAGAGATCAATGTCGATGCGACCCCAACGCTCAACCCAGCTGTTTTTGATGTTACCAACACGCAGCAGGCACTTGCCCAGACGCCGGGAGGGCTTCTGACCGCGACTGCCCAGGTTGGGCTTCCTGCCGGCGCTGTGCCTGGGAGTAATCTGGAGGCAGGGGGACCACAATTTCTGCCGACATTCACTTACCCCCCCAACGTAGCGCCGATTCAGCCGTCGCTCTCCACAGTGCTTGCGACGCCAACCCCTGATCCCGAAATTCCAGTAGTGACCCCTGCATCAGACTCAGTTGATGTGCCGCCGATCGCGCCGGTTCTGATTCTGGGCGGGCTGGGCCTGGTTGGGCTGGCGCTCAGTTCCCTGCGACGCTCCTGAGAATCAAAAGCGCCGGACACTCATCCGGCGCTTTTCTTTTTACAAAGCTGAATGACCACCCGGTTTTAGTGGCTGCAAGTGCTGCACCCGCCAGCAGATGCCTCTGCTCCGTCGGCAGTCTTGAAGGAATGCCCGCAGCCGCAGGATGAAACGGCGTTCGGGTTATCGATTCGGAAGCCGCCGCCGAACAGGCTGTCAACGTAGTCGATGGTAGCGCCCTGAAGGTACATCAGGCTGGTGGGATCCACGAGCAGCTTCACGCCTTCAGTTTCCACAACGGCATCGAAATCGCGCGGGGCTTCCTCGAACGCCATGCCGTACTGCATCCCAGAGCAGCCTCCCCCTGAAACGAAGACGCGCAGAGCGTAACCGGGGATATTCTTCTGTTCCAGAAGGGTCTTGATGATGTTAACTGCCGCAGGAGTGACGGAAAGGATTGTTTCCGCCTCAACAGCAGGATTGATCTGAGTCAGGGCTTGCTCATTCATCGTGGCGTTAACAGCCATGCGTTAACCTCTCTCACCGATCATTTTATAGACTATACCGAAATTGTATCAACAGTCTCGCCGGGCGTCAATAAAACAGAAAACTATCTTATAAATTTGCCTGCGGAACGGGCAGCAGATACGAACAGGTATCGTCCCCTTCTGCGACGTGTTTAATCCGCCTCGGCACAACGCCGAGCAGGGAAGCGATCAGCCTCATATCCATAGTGCAGAGTAAGGTGGTGCGATCACCAAGCTGATGATACGGACAGTTGGTGGTGTGGAGAATGTAACCATCCTCTGAGGTTTCCCAGCGCGCCTCATATCCCTGCCGGGTGAGATACTCGACCACACAATGAAGGCGCTCCTCAAATCCCTCAACCGGAATATCTGCCTGCTGAGCCAATTGATCGGCGACGCCTTCCAGGATGACATTCACGCCGCTTTCTGGCAGCCGCCGGCACAATTCATCGAGAAGCCCTGCGGCAAGCTGATGATAATTTCCGGGGAACTGTTCCTTTGCTTTGGGCGTCAGCGTATAAACATGCTGAGGCCGCCCCGGAGACACACGCCTTTTCAGCTCCGGCGTGGAGATCAGCCCTTCCTTTTGCAGCCGCAGCAGATGATGCCGAACTGTCACGGAAGTGATGCTGCCACGCCGCCGCTGCAGTTCATCAACGATCTCATCCACGGTTGCGTGGCTGCGCAATCGCAGGATTTCGAGAATATGCTTGCGTGTCTCTTGCATAATCCAGACAAAGTCAACTGACCGAATGCAGGAATAATTCTAACAATCATCTGATTAATGCGCAATCGCAGGCTGAAAGCGGATCAAACCATGCCTTGTCAGCCTGATCGAAAGCGAGTATCTTTCGGAGAGTTCATCAGAATGACTGCCACTTCCCTCAGGAGAAAAATCGTGCCGGAGAAGGCTGTGTCGAACGACCACCTGACGGTCGCATTTCAGGGCATCCATGGAGCATATTCAGAGCAGGCGCTCAAGCAGCACTTCGGAGATGAAATCAAGGTATACCCGTGTCCTGATCTGAGTAAACTATTTGAAGTTATTCAGAATGGAACGGTTAAATATGCCATGCTGCCCGTCGAAAACGCGCTCGCAGGCGCTGTGCATATGGCTTATGAACTGCTGATGGACTCGGACCTGCGAATTCAGGCAGAAGTGATCCTTCACGTTCATCACGCCCTGATGGTGCCGCCGGGAACGGCTGTTTCCGACCTGAAGTATGTGCGCTCTCATCCCCAGGCGCTCGCTCAGTGTGAAAAGTTCATTAAACGGCACGGGCTTACGCCTGTTCCCTGGTACGATACGGCCGGCTCTGCACAGGATCTTGCCTCACAGAATGAGCCACATACCGCGGCTATCGCCAGCGAGCTTGCGGCAAGCCTTTACGGGCTGGAAATTGTGGAGCGGCAGATAGAAGATGTCGCCTTTAATTTCACGCGTTTCTTTGTGCTGGGTCATGAAGATCCTCCACGGGGAGAATTCAACAAGACATCGCTGGTGTTCGCGACGCGAAATCGCCCGGCAGCCTTGTATGAATGCCTGGGTGAATTTGCGGAGCGCGGGCTGAATCTCACCAAAATCGAGTCGCGCCCCCGGCGTAACAGACCGTGGGAACCGGTCTTCTTTCTGGATTTTGAGGGACATTGGCAGGATGCTCAGTGCCAGGAAGCTCTGGCGCGGCTGCTTCAGCGTGCATCCTACGTCAAGATGCTCGGCTCTTATCCCGCCGTCCGGCATGAAACGATTGGCATTTAAAGGCAGGGGAAATGCATATGCCTAAACTCAAGGTAGCAGTTCTTGGCGCAACAGGCGCAGTAGGTCAGCGGTTCATCCAGCTTCTGGAAAATCATCCCTGGTTTGAGGTCAGTGAACTGATCGGCTCTGATCGCAGCGCTGGACGACGGTATGGCGAGATTGCCCGATGGGTTCTCGACGGCGAACCTCCGGCGAGTGTTCGCGATAAAACCGTGCTGCCGCTGGATGCCACTCTGAACTCACCGCTCGTATTTTCCGCGCTGCCAAAAGAGGCGGCTGAAACGAGAGAGGTTGAGCTGGCTCAGGCCGGGCATGTGGTGTGCACCAATGCCTCTACCAACCGCATGGTGGAAGATGTTCCGCTTCTGCTTCCGGAGGCAAATGCCGATCATATCGCCCTCATCGATGTGCAGCGCAGAAAACGCGGCTGGACGACAGGCGCAATCGTGGCGAATTCCAACTGCACGGCGATGCCGATTGTAATGTCGCTTGCTCCGCTGCGCCGGTACGGGATCAAGAGAATTCATGCGGTGAGCATGCAGGCCGTCAGCGGGGCAGGGTATCCGGGGGTATCATCGATGGATATCCTCGATAATGTGGTCCCGTATATCGGGGGCGAGGAGGAGAAGGTGGAAACCGAGCCGCTTCGCATGCTTGGAAATCTGGCAGGAGAGCAGGTCGTATGGCTTTCCGCCAGCATGAGCGCCACCTGCAACCGTGTTCCCGTGATTGACGCGCACACGGTCAGCATTTCCGTCGAACTGGAAGCGAAGCCCTCGCACCAGGAGATCATCAGTGCGTGGGACACATTCGCCGGGCCAAGCCCTGTTCCTCAGCTTCCCAGCGCGCCGGAGCGCCCTGTCATCTATCTGACTCAGCCAGATCGACCGCAGCCGCGCCGTGACCGGGAAGCTGGTCATGGTATGAGTACGACGGTGGGGCGCTTGCGTCCGTGCCCAATACTGGGATACAAGTTTACGGCGTTATCGCACAACACTATTCGCGGTGCGGCCGGATGCAGCATTCTCAACGCCGAGCTGCTTGCTGTGACAGGCTATCTTCCTGAATTTGAAGCCCAGAGCGAACTTTCGACTGTCCGCTAGAACGGCTCTTAAGCGAAGGTTAACGCAAAAAAGCGTAGCGCTTGAACGGCAGGCGGGTTTCTAACCATAGCTTCAGTAGTGACGGTCGATTTTGGAGGCAGGGTCAATGAGAGTGTTTATTGCAGGGGTCGATGGATATCTTGGTTGGGCCCTTGCTCAGCATCTGGCGGCACGTGGACATCATGTCGGCGGAATAGACAGGTTTCTGCGGCGGCAGTGGGTGAACGAAGTCGGTTCACAGAGCGCAATGCCCATCGCTGATATGGATACCCGCCTGCAGGCCTTCAGTGAGCGATTTGGAACATCCCTCTCGTTCTATGAAGGCGACCTGCAGGATTACCCGACGCTGGAAGCTGCCCTGAGAGAATTTCAGCCAGATGCAATCGTACATCTGGGGGAGATGCCATCAGCGCCTTACTCGATGATCGATCAGGCGCATGCCGCCTTTACCCATTCCAACAACGTCATCGGCAGCCTCAATCTTCTATGGGCAATGCGTGAAACATGCCCGGAAGCCCATCTGGTCAAACTCGGCACAATGGGTGAATATGGCACGCCAAACATCGATATCCCGGAAGGGTTCTTCGAAATCGAATATCGGGGACGCAAGGATGTGCTGCCATTTCCGCGTCAGGCGAACAGTTTCTACCATCTGACGAAAGTGCATGACAGCAATAACACGATGTTCGCCTGCCGAACATGGGGGCTGCGCTCGACAGACATCATGCAGGGTGTGGTATTCGGAACGCGCATCGACGCGATGGGAGATGATCCGCGCCTTGCGACCCGGCTCGATTTCGATCAGTGTTTCGGAACCGCGATCAATCGCTTCGTCTGCCAGACGATCATCGGGCATCCGATGACATTGTATGGCGCAGGGCATCAGCGGCGTGGATTTCTGCCGCTGCGCGACTCAATTCAGTGCCTTACCCTGACCATCGAAAATCCGCCCGCTCGCGGAGAGTATCGGGTTTTCAATCAGTTTGAAGAATGCTACACGATTGAAGAGCTGGCGTTTAAGGTGCGGGAAGCGGCACAATCGCTCGGCATCGCGGCTGAAATCCTGCACTACGAGAATCCCCGTACCGAACGGGATGAGCACTATTACAATCCCGATCGTGTTCGGCTGCTGGAACTGGGTTACCAGCCGACTCATGACGTGGTTGCCGAGGTCAGGATCATGTTTCAGGATCTCATGCCGCACCGTGAACGTATTCTGGAAAAGCGGGACATCCTGATCCCAGATATTCGATGGGCAGGTGACCGGCGTCGTTCGCATGTTCTTGAAACAGAGGCGGCACGATAGTCCCGGAATTCTGTCTGTAAGAGGATAAGCGCGGGACCGTATAGTCTCGCGTTTTTTATAGCAAGTGAGGAGTGTTTCCGAATGGTTCAGTTCATGCGTCTGCGCGAGCTTGATCCGCAGAAAAAGGCGCGTCTTATGCGGCGCGCTGAAAAGGATATCCGCGATCTGTTTCCACTGGCGCAGGAAGTCATCGATGCCGTCCGTGAGCGCGGCGATGATGCCGTTGTGGAATATGCGCGGCGCTTTGATGCCCCCAACTTCACGGCAGCAATGCTGCGGGCAACCCCGGCGGATTTTGAGGCGGCGCGACGTGCAGTGCAGCCGGAGGTGATCGAAGCAATTCATGACGCACACGCCAATATCCGCCGCTTCCATGAAGAACAGATGCCGGAGCAGCTCTGGTTTACGCAGGTAGGCCCCGGTATCATGGCGGGTGAAAAGGTTACGCCTGTAACCAGCGCCGGTTTGTATGTGCCGCGTGGCAAAGGCGCTTTTCCGTCTGTGATGCTGATGCTGGCGACCCCTGCGGTTGTGGCCGGCGTACCTCGCGTCGTCGTGGTCACGCCGCCAACGCCGGATGGAAAGGCTGATGCGGCCTCGCTGGTGGCGGCTGAGATCTGCGGTATCTCTGAGGTCTATGTCGTCGGAGGTATGCAGGCGATCGCTGCACTCGCGTATGGCACAGCCACCATTCCCAGAGTTGCCAAGTTAATCGGGCCGGGAAGCAGTTATGTGTCAGCCGCAAAGCGTCTCTTATACGGAACCGTCGATGTGGGACTGCCGGCAGGTCCGAGCGAGTCAATCATTCTGGCAGATGCAGACGCCGATCCACGCCTGGCGGCGATCGATCTGCTGGTCGAGGCAGAGCACGGTCCCGACTCGGCAGCGCTTCTAGTCACCGAGTCTGAGACGCTGGCGAAAGAAGTGCATCGTCTGCTGCCCGAATATATTGCAGAACTCCCAGAGTGGCGGCGGAGGTTCGTCAGCGAAGTGCTGTCAAACTATGGCGGAATCCTGGTTACGGAAAGCGTCGAGGAGTCGATCGCTTTCGTCAACGACTATGCGCCGGAGCACCTGGAGGTGCTGACCCGTGAGCCATTTGTCACTTTGCAGCAGCTCAGCAACGCAGGCGAAATTCTGCTCGGATCATATACACCCATCCCCACCGCAAATTACTGTCTGGGACTCAACGCGATCCTGCCTACCGGCGGTTTTGCCCGCAGCTTCTCAAGTGTGAGTGTATGGGACTTCCTCAAGCGAACAGGTATTGGTTTTCTCTCGCGCGAAGGATATGCGGCGCTTCAGAAGACCACAGCCGTGCTGGCCGATTATGAGGATTTCCCTGCCCATGCGATGGCAATTCGCAAACGGAATGCAATTCTCGGTGTAGAGTGATGACGAGAGATATGCTGCTGGAGGTGCAGCAGCTTCAGTTCACCGACAAGGCGGCTGCTGAAGCCAGATTATCGGGCTTTCTGCGTGAGGTGTTTCCGCTGGATATCACAGATGTTGCTCTGCGCCCACTGGCAACGTCTCTGAATTCATTCAATGGTTTTCTGACGCTTGCCGATGGCAGGCGTCTGTTCTTCAAGGCGCACGCCGAGAGCGATACCGTCATTGAAGAATATTATCAGGCCGCGCTGCTGGCAGATGCTGGCTACCCAGTGTTGCAGCCCATATACAGCTCAACTCAGGTCGGGCGGCAAATCCTGATCTACGAAGTCATTGAGGATCCATCAGTATTCGATGTGTCCTGGGAAATTGAGAGCGGTCGAAACGAGGCTCTGTTGAAAGAGCTGACCGCGGCTCAGAATGAGGAGGACAGCGCACTGTATGAGCGCTACCGGGAAACGCTCGCCGACTCAGACGCCCATCTTCATGCGCAGGCGCCGGTACATCAGCTCTTCTATCATCGGATTACTGGCGGGCGGTTTGAGCGGTTTTATGGCAGTCTTGACCCGGCACGGGTTGAGGATCAAACAAGCGTCCTGCTGCCAGATGTCACCATAAGTCTGCGCCAGATTCGAAGCGCACGCTGGGAGATCAATGGGCAGAACTATTCTGAGTCGATCGATACGCTGATCGGAGTCGCCGCGCAGATACTCAACCCAGCGTGGGCGGCTGTAACCGTGATGGGGCACGGAGATGCTCACAACGGCAATGTGTTTCTTGTGGGTGGCGGGGATGTGCCTCGCCTGATGTATTTCGATCCGGCATTTGCAGGGCGACACAGCCCACTGCTCGACATCACAAAGCCTTTATTTCACAATGTTTTCGCCATGTGGATGTATTATCCACACGAGAAGACTGCTACCACTCAGATTCACGTCAGCTATCATCCGGAACAGAATCTGATTCGGGTGGAACATTCCTATGAGCTGCATCCTGTTCGACGCATGTTTCTTGAAAGCAAGGTAAGCCGCACGCTCACACCGCTGCTGGCTGAACTAAAGCGCAACGGCAGGCTGGAAGCGAACTGGCGACAGCGGCTCAAGGCGGCGCTTATGTGCTGCCCCCTGCTGACCATGAATCTGCTGGACAGCGCAAAGTTCACCCCCACAGCAACTGCGCTTGGCTTTGCAATGACACTTGAAATGGGCGCAGAGAGCCGCGGGAATCGCAGCCTGATTGACGCTGTTCTCGATGAGGTGGAAACAGCCCTCAGGTGATCGGCTGACTCTCTGGCTGTTTATCCAGCATTTCGAGCAGATGCCGGTAGCTGGGTGAAGTTTCCAGAAAAAGGTAACGTACCGGAGTGACGGTCGCCTGGCGCGCTCCCAGGGCGCGCAGGTGTTCAATTGAGGACAGCAGTTGACGATTACTGACCGTGATCGTAATCGTGAACCACTGCCTGTTATCTGCATCATCGATGCCGTAGATGGGCGCGATAGTCGGTCCCTGTAATCCGTGCGTAAGCGGGTTTGCCGCCACCCGCTCTGAAATTTCCTG
>SZPD01000383.1 GCA_030263515.1 Anaerolineae bacterium CFX9
CTGCGATGGTTCGGTTCTCAAACCTACTCGCCACGCAAGCGCCGCAGTTCGTGCCACTATCCGTTGTGGATTTTGCGCGTGCCGTCGCGCTGATCGCTTGTGGGCGCGAGGGGATAAAAAATCCGGCGCTCGTGTGAACGCCGGATTTCGCATGCTCCACTGATTGGATAAAACTCGAACAATTCAACGGGGAACAAATCGCCCGATTCTACCAAGTCATTACCTTTCCTCAGCGCGAACTCTGTGTGCGCTATTCCACGATGAACTCCAACTAAATCGGCTTTTGCGGTGAGCGGAGGAGGTGCGCCCTCCCCCGCCCGCCTTGAAGCTCGCTGCCCGTGCCAGCAAGACTTCCGGTTGTCACTTTACCATACCTCCGCGAAGTCCTTGCCAGCCACAGCGAAATCGACTGGTTCGTTGGGTTCTGAGAGGAAATTGGCAATGGCTTTCGCTTCGACTCGTTCTTTCGTATTCACCAATCACAAAGGAGGTGTCGGTAAATCGACATCTGCCACCAATATCGCGCTCGGCATGGTGCATCTGCTGCGCCGCGCCAATGCAGCCAACCCGCGTGTGCTGATTATCGACACCGACTCGCAGGGACATGCGTCGCTGGTCACGACCGGACGGAAGGATTATGGCGCGGATGATAGTCTATACACCGTCCTGATGGCAGACCGCACCAATGCGCCGCAAACGCTGCTCAACTGCATCATACAGAGTCAGTGGGATACCGATCTGCACATTCTGCCCGCCTCTCCCATGCTCGAAGGTGCGGAACGGGAGCTGATGGGTGTGGCGGGCGCACCGTATCGTCTGGCGGATCCGGTCAGCAAAATCGCCAATCAGTACGCGGCGATCATCATCGACACCCGCCCCTCATTCAGCCTGCTGACCGAGATGGGACTGCTCGCCGCGACCGACGCGATTGTGCCGGTCGAGCCACGCTATCTGGAAACCGTCGGCTTGACCAGCGTGATTGAGAAGATCAACGACATCCGTGAAGGCTGGCGGCATCCAACGCTGCGCGTGAGCGGATTGCTCGTGACCAAGATGGACAGCCGTATTCGTGGTCATAACCACCTGCTGGCAGAGGTCAAAGCACATCCGGTCTTGGGCAAGCTTCTGCTTGGTGTCATCCCTGCCAATGAAGCGGTTTCGTATGCTCATAGCCGCCATCAGAGCTTATTTACCTACAATCCCACCGCTTCAGCAAGCAAGGCGTACATGCAGGTGGTCGCATCGCTGGTACGTTATCTGCTGAAGGGCGGCGAATGATGGCGCGCCCGAATCACGATACACAGCGAATGGATGATTTGCTGGCATCCGTCACCAGCGACCTGCTCGGCGAACTGCCGCAGAATCTAAATGGCAACGCGATCCATGTTGAGCGCATTCTGCTGGAGATGGTACGCCCTGATCCGGTGCAGCCGCGCCGTGTGCTGCCGGAAAGCATTCATCTGCGCTTTCACCAGAATCAGATCACGCCGACGCAGGCGCTACGCGAACTGGTGCAGATCGTGCAGATTGCGGCACGGCATCGGGGAAGACCGTTCAACAACCTACTTGAGCTACTCCCAAACGCAGAAGATGAGCGCGACGACGAACCCACCGCAACCCTCACTCCGGAGGAAGTGTTTCTGCGCGATCTGGTCAATTTGGCGATCACCATTCGAGATGACGGACAGGTCAATCCGCTGACAGTGGTCGATGTCAGTCAGGGCGTGACACGGCTGTTCCGCATCGAAACCGGCGAGCGTCGCTATTGGGCAACGTGGCTGCTGCGCGACTTCATCCCGAACTATACCGGCGACGGCATGATCCCGTGCATCGTCATTCCTGCAAACCGCTCATCCATTTTTCGTCAGGCGAAAGAGAACACGGCACGCTCAGGGCTGACAGCGGTGGCACTCGCACGACAGGCGGCACTTTTGCTGCTCACGGTTCACGACTACGAAATCCCCACCTATGCCGTCGAAAACGACTTTTACCGGCAGGCGCTCGAACTCGACTTGCGAAGCAAGCGCGAGTATACGGATGCGGTTCTCAGCGCGATGGGCGGTATCAAGCGTTCTCAGTTCAGCATCGTGAAGTCACTTCTACGTCTTTCTGACGAAGCACTTGAGATGGCAGATCGTCACAGCATTGAAGAAGGCAAGCTGCGCTATGTGGTTGGCGTGCCTGTTGAATATCACGCCGAGCTTGTACGTCAAATCATCGACTTCAATCTCAGTGTGAAGCAGGTCAAAGAGCTGTGTGAAGGTGATGGCTCGGAACAGAAAGTAAATGATGCAGATGATGTATCTCCATCAGCCGTGAAGATGGCAAAGGTGACACAAGCGATCCAGTCCACGACCCCCCAAGAATTCGCTCGCGCATTGGTTCGCCAAGAAGGAGACACAAGTATCGCAAGGGCGAGGCTTCAGTCCATGAAGAAACTGATCTCGGAAACAGAACGCTATCTCGGAGAGGATTGAAATTGTTTGCACGTGCAAACAATTTTTGGGGTGCGGACATGAAACTGGCGCGACCACCACCCTAAGAAAAGAAAAAGCCCACAAGCTGGAAAGCACATGGGCGGCGGGCTGGGGTACATCGTGAACTAGGCACTCACAATGTATCACAACCTCTCTCTCTGTGCAACTCAATATCGCGCTTAAACCGTGTTTTTTAGACACAGGTTGTCTTCAACATTGCCCGCGCACAGCGCAAGGAGAGTGGTCTTATGAGTATCGACCTGGAGCAGATTCGCTCCGCCAATCCGATTGAACAGGTCGTCGGCGAGAAATTCGCCTTGAAGCGGATGGGGACACGCTATGTCGGCGTGGAACATGATAGTCTGGTCGTCACCCCGCAAACCGGACAATATTTCTGGAACTCCAAAGGCGAATATGGCGATGCTTTCGACTTCACCGGACGGCATCTGCTCGGCTACGACAATCGCTGGAACAATCGCGATGCGGCGATGTTCATGGAAGCTGTGCGCTATCTGGCACAGCGAGCAGGGATCTCCATCGAAACACAGAACGACTTTCACAAGTCATTTGCGTGGGCAGAGCGCCAGCTCGTGCAGCGGCTGCATGAAGCACTGCTCAATACGCCTGCTGCGCTCGACTATGCCACCGAAACGCGCGGTTGGCAGCCTGCTACCATCAAAGCGACTCGGCTCGGATTTATGCCACAGGACAAGCGTCCGCTGCTGGCTGATCTCAACCTGCCCGATAAATGGCGGATGGCGGTCGGCAAATTCCCGGCAGGAATGCTGGTTTACATTCATCTGGAGAAGGGACGTTTAGCCTATCTGAGCGGACGTTCAATCACCGGCAAACAGCACTACAATCCGCCGCGTGAAATTCTGGGCGAGCGCCATGCCTACTCCAATCACCTATACAGCACTGATGCCGAACAGGTCGCGTTGGTCGAAGGGCAGGCAGATGCCATCACCTTCGGTGAGTGGGGCATTCCAGCGCTGGCGATTGCTGGGATGCACGTCAGCGAGGATCTGCTCAGTCAGCTGCGCCAGCACCGCCGCGTATTCGTTGCACTCGACAACACGCCCGAAGCAATGGACAAGAACCGTGAGATAGCCAAGCGGCTCGGTGCAACTTCACTCGTTCCGCGTCTGCCCGATGGCGTGAAGGACGCAAACGACTGGCTGACGCAGGGAAGCACAGTCGAAGCGGTGCAGGAAACGCTCAATAAAGCCAAGACATGGCTGCAAACCGAGATCGAACGTGTCACCTTTCTGGTCGGGCTGGAACGCAAGGA
>SZPD01000384.1 GCA_030263515.1 Anaerolineae bacterium CFX9
GCGGCGGATCACGGAGCAGCATGGAATCGTCCTGATCGCCGATGAAATCCAGTCGGGCTTCGGGCGAACGGGCAGGATGTATGCCGTCGAACACAGCGGGGTCGTCCCTGACCTGATCACATTCGCCAAGAGCGTTGCGGGGGGTGTGCCGCTGTCCGGCGTGAGCGGCAAGGCGGAAATCATGGATGCGCCAGCGCCGGGCGGTCTGGGGGGAACCTACGCAGGCAATCCGCTGGCGTGCGCGGCAGGTTTGGCGGTTCTGGATGTTTTCGAGCAGGAAGATCTGCTGCGCCGTGGCGAAGAGCTGGGCGCAGCCCTGACCCACGCCTTCCGGCAGTTTCAGCAGCAGCACCCGGAAATCGGAGATGTGCGCGGCATCGGACCCATGATCGGCATGGAATTTGTGCATGACCCGCAAACGAAAACGCCCGCGCCAGAACTGGCGACGCAGGTGATCGACCATGCGCGGCAGCATGGACTGCTGCTGCTCAAAGCCGGGCTGCACAGCAACGTCATCCGCGTGCTCGTGCCGCTGGTTGCCACGCCGCGTGACATTGAAGAGGCGCTGGCAGCGTTCGACAAGGCGTTATCAGCCGCCTTGCCCTAGAGTGGTGATCGGTGTGTCCTGAAGACACGATCAATGTTCGTCTGCTTGATTTTTTTTACGCATGTGAAGGAGTTCTTCGATGAAAAAATTAGTGCTGTTAGTGCTCCTCGTCTGTATGCTGCCGCTGACCAGCGTGGTTGCGCAGGACATGGTGATGGAACTGGGTCCCGGAGAGGGGCGGCTCGACATCATCGCGTGGCCCGGCTACATTGAGCGCGGGCAGACGGATCCGAATTTTGACTGGGTGACTGCCTATGAAGAGGCGACCGGCTGCATGGTCAACATCCGCACCGCCGCCACTTCAGATGAAATGGTCGCTCTGATGAATGAGGGTGTATTTGACCTGGTGACGGCGTCGGGCGATGCCAGCCTGCGCCTGGTCTATGGCGGTCGTGTCCAGCCGCTCAACCTCGACCTGATCCCCAGCTACAGCACGGTTGATGAGCGCCTGCAGAGCGCGCCGTGGCATACGGTTGACCGTGACGGTGACGGCGAAGTTGAGCATTACGGCGTGCCCTATCAGTGGGGTCCGAACGTACTGATGTATAACACCAACACGTTCCCCGAACCGCCGACGAGCTGGAGCGTGGTGTTTGAAGAACAGACACTGCCCGATGGACAGTCGAACGTTGGGCGTGTGCAGGCGTATGACGGGCCCATCCACATCGCCGATGCCGCCAACTACCTGATGTACCACAATCCGGAACTCGGTATCACCGACCCGTATTCACTCAACAGCGAACAGTTCAATGCGGCGCTCGATCTGCTGCGCCAGCAGCGCAGCCTGGTCGCCCGCTACTGGCATGACGCCTTCGTCCAGATCGATGACTTCACCAATGAAGGGATCGTCGCTTCGGGAAGCTGGCCGTTCCAGGTCAACCTGCTGCGTGCTGCGGGTCAGCCGATCTCCAGCGTAGTGCCGGTAGAAGGCGCAACAGGCTGGGCAGATTCGACCATGATGCACACCAATTCGCCGCATCCCAACTGCGCCTATATGTGGCTGGAGCACTCACTCAGCCCGAAGGTTCAGGGCGATCTGGCGGCGTGGTTCGGTTCCGTGCCGTCAGTTCCGGCAGCATGCACCGGCAACGAACTGCTGACGGATGAGGGCTGCTCGATCAACGGCTTCGATAACTTCGCGGAGATCAAGTTCTGGCGCACGCCAACCGAGGACTGCGGAGATGACGACCCGGATACGACCTGCGTGCCGTATCGTGAATGGGTGACGAACTATATCGCGGTGATCGGCGGGCGTTAAATCCAGCGAGGCGTATTCTCGCTCAACAACGGCAGAAGCTGCGTTTGGCTGCCCTCTCCACACAGAGAGGGCGGCTGAGCGCAGCCGGACGAGATGAGCGCTCGCCCACCCGCGCGAGACGCATAGAGGACAGAACTGATGAATACATTCAAGCTGTGGATCAATGGGGAGTGGACCGATAGCAAGGGCGGCAGCCGGATGCAGGTGATCGACCCGGCAACCGGGAACCCGATCGCTGAAGTCGTCGATGGAAGCCGCGCAGATGTGGATGCGGCGGTTGCGGCTGCTCACCAGGCATTTTACGACGGGCGCTGGTCTCGCCTGCTGCCGAGCGAGCGAGCGCTGGCGCTCTGGCGGCTGGCCGATCTGCTGGAAAAGCATATAGAGCGGTTCGCCCGTGCGGAGTCTGAAAATACCGGCAAGCCATACGGCTATGTCAGCTTTGGGGCCGATATGCCCCAGTCCGTCGATCATCTGCGCTTTTTCGCGTCGGCGGCACGGGATACCCACGGCAATAGCGCCGGGGAATATCTGAAAGACCTCACATCGATCTACCGCCGTGAACCGATCGGTGTGGTCGGGCAGATTACACCGTGGAACTATCCGCTGATGATGGCGATCTGGAAGATCGGCCCTGCGCTGGCGGCTGGCTGCACGGTGGTGCTCAAACCCGCCCCCGGCACACCGATCACGACGCTGATGCTGGCCGAACTGTGTGCCGAAGCCGGCATTCCGGCTGGCGTGGTGAATGTCGTCACCGGCGGTAATGAGACCGGGCAGGCGCTGGTCGAGCATCCGGATGTGCGCATGGTCAGCCTGACGGGTTCAACCGCTACGGGCAAGAAGATCATGAAGACCGCTGCCGAAACGCTCAAGCGCGTTCATCTTGAACTGGGCGGCAAAGCGCCGTTCATCGTGTTTGATGATGCCGATGTGGAAGCGCTCGCCGGGGCGGCAAAAGTCGGCGCGACGTTCAATACGGGGCAGGACTGCACCGCGGCGACGCGCGTCTACGTCGAGCAGGGGCTGGCGAATCACGCTACAGAAGCGATCGTCGAGGCGATGCGTTCCGTCAGGATCGGGACGCCGTTCGAGGATGAAGCAGAAATGGGGCCGCTGATCTCGGCGGTTCAGCGTGAGCGCGTGCAGGGCTTCATCGAGCGCGCCAAAGCCAGCGGGGCGAAAATTCTGACCGGCGGCGGCGTGCCAGCCGGGCGGAACGACGGCTTTTTCTTTGAGCCGACCGTCATCGTCGATGCCGATCAGAAATCGGAGATCATCCAGAGTGAGGTCTTCGGTCCGGTGCTGACGATCAGCACCTTCAAGGGCGAACAACAGGCTGTAGCGCTCGGCAACGATGTCCAGTATGGGCTGGCGGCCTCGATCTGGACGCGGGATATCGCCCGCGCGCTGAGGGTCTCGCGCGATCTCGAATTTGGCACGGTGTGGGTCAACGATCACATCCCGCTGGCTGCCGAAACGCCTCACGGCGGCTTCAAGCAGTCGGGCTTCGGCAAGGATCTCTCAGCGGAAGCGGTGAGCGACTATCGCGTCACCAAGCATGTGATGGTCAGGAATACATGAGCGCTGAGTATAACGGTGTTGCCATTCAGCTTGAGCATGTCTCGCGCCATTTCGGGCCAGTTCGGGCGCTGGATGACATTTCGCTGACGATCAGGGATGGTGAATTCTTCTCGATGCTGGGGCCTTCAGGCAGCGGAAAGACCACCTGTCTGCGGTTGATCGCCGGCTTTGAACAGCCGACGCGCGGAAAAATCATCCTGCATGGGCGTGATGTGGTCGGCGTGCCGCCCTACGAACGGGATGTCAACACCGTCTTCCAGGACTACGCGCTCTTTCCTCATATGACGGTCGGCGAGAACATCGCCTAC
>SZPD01000385.1 GCA_030263515.1 Anaerolineae bacterium CFX9
CCGGGCGGCTTCACATCATGTCCATCCGGTTGATATAACTCCACCGGCGCTGATGTTCATGCGTGATGCGCTCGCGTATCGACTCCGGCATCCGGCTGAAGACATCCTTCCCAAGTCGTTCAAGCATGGTGCGATTAAACAGCTTGCCGTAGATACGTAGATGCTCCATTCCAACGCATCCATGAGGGCTTCGGGATTAGAATGCCGAAGCGCGTGAAGCTGAAGCGGGCGAAATTCTTCCCTGTCCTTCATCCCCTCGCGGAGGGCATACAGCATCAGGTCGCTATACTCGCGACGGAAATCTGCCGGATACGCCCAAAGCAGGAACTGTGACAGACGAATGCATTGACTGTCAATTGAGAATCATAAAGGACCGGAAGGATGGTGGGCTTGTTTGATCGGGAAATATTTGTTTCGGGCGAAAAGCTCAGCGCCGGGCAGACGCCATCCGGCGAAAGGTATGCGCGCGGCCGCGAAATGCCAGTGAGAATGCCAGGATGTTCTCCGGAACCGGCATGCCGGAGAGTCCTGCCTCGTCCAGCCGCACGGCATCAGCGCCGATCTGCTTGGCGGTCAGCGCCAGCGTGAACATCACATCCTGCGGCGCGCCCTCAATCGAACCTGTCACGAACAGCCACGCCAGGCCGCCTGCGCGGTGCACCTGATCGACGATTGACGCCGCCGCATCGACCGTCCAGCCGGATTTGGTGGCGGGCATCGGCAGGCCGATCCCGTCGCAGCCCGCTTCCACCAGCCGGGCGGACGAATCGCAGTAGTGTGTGAGCGCGTCATCCGTGCGCGGCGGGGCGGCGCTGAAGGTCGGGACGCCGATCAGCAGCACCCGCCTGCCATGATCGCGCCGAATAGCGGCGGCCGTCTCCACCTGCCGCTCAAGCGTGCCGCCCATGCCGGGTCTCGCGTAGAGGAACAGGCAGTCAACCCCCTGCTCCACGGCCAGATCGATATGCGGCTTTTGCGCCGTCCGCCCGCCCAGATCCTTCCCGGCGGAGTCGCCAACGACGATCAGGTTGATGCCGAGCGGACGCCCAAGCAGATGCTTGTATGCTGCCAGCGGCGCGCGATCCGAGCGATCAGTTTCCGGCGCGCCGGCGATGCGAGGGCGCAGGGGGTCATAGCGATCGAGAACGATCACGTCAGCGCCCATGGCGGCGGCAAGTTCGCCCTGTGTGATCCCTTCCACCGGCGGATCAACGGTGCAGATCACCTCGACGGCCAGCGTGCGCCCATCCGCAGCCCGGATACTGGCCTGGAGGGCAGCGCCGTCCATCTGCGCAAAATCATGTGGGGTCGCATCCAGAAGCCGGCGGGTCATCGGCGTCTCACAGCCTCGGCAAACGGGTATGCAGGCGGACGTGTTTGGTTTCGAGGTAACTGTCCAGCCCCGGCTCGCCGAGTTCACGCCCGATGCCACTCATGTTCATCCCGCCAAACGGCCCCCGTATGTCGGTAATGTCGTTGACGTTGATGCCGATCCCGCCCGCCTTCAGATGGCGCGCCGCATATACCGCCGTGTCCAGATCGCGGGTGTAGACATAGGCCGCCAGCCCGAACGGCGTGGCGTTGGCGAGGCGCACAGCTTCTTCCAGCGTGTCGAACGGCATGATCGGCGCGACGGGGCCGAAGGTTTCCTCGCGCATGACTGCCATTTCGGGCGTAACCTGCGTCAGCACGGTCGGCAGGTAGAAATGCCCATCCGGATGATAGTCATCGCCCTGCGGGCGCGCGCCGCCCGTCAGCACCTGCGCGCCCTTCTGCACGGCATCGTCAACATGCCGCTTCACCTGCTCGACAGCGCGGCGGTTGATCATCGGGCCCATATCGGCAGACGGTTCCTGAAGCCCATCCGGCGTGACGCGCAGCCCATCTGCCAGCGCGGCAAACTGCTCGATAAACTGCCCGGCGATCGGCTTATGCACAAAAATGCGGTTGACGCTGATGCAGATCTGACCGGCATGAGAAAAAGCGCGCCGCGCCGATTCCCGGACTGCCGCGTCCAGATCGGCATCCTGACAGACGATAAACGGCGCGCTGCCCCCCAGTTCCAGCGTCAGCCGTTTCATCGTCTTGGCGGCATGCTCGGCGATCCACTGCCCGGTCGGCACAGAGCCGGTGAAGGCGATCTTGCGGACATGCGGATGCTCGACCAGCGCTGCGCCCACTTCCCGCCCACCTGTGACCACGTTGATGACACCCGGCGGAATGCCCGCCTCGACAAAAGCACGGACGAATTCCAGCACCGCCAGCGGCGCTTCTTCTGACGGTTTGATCACAAAGGTGCAGCCCGCCGCCAGCCCCGGCCCCAGCTTCCACGCCAGCAGATCCACCGGGAAATTGAACGGCAGGATCGCGGCCGCCACCCCTACCGGCTCCTTGAGGACGAAGCTGTGCGTGCCGCCGAGATCGCCCGCAAAGTGCGTCCCGCTGATCCTGCGGGCTTCATCGGCGTAGAAATCGATGACATCGGCGGTAAAAGCGCATTCCTTGACCGAATCGTTGAGCGGTTTGCCATTCTCGCGTGTCAGCAGGCGGGTGGCAGTCTCGAAATATCGCTCGCGAAAGATCGTCATGGCGCGATGCAGAAGCGCGGCGCGGTCACGCCCGCTCGTCGCCGCCCAGCCTGGCAGCGCCTGCACAGCCGCTGCCACTGCTTCTTCCACATCTTCAGGCGAAGCGGCGGCTGTCTGCGCGATGATAGTGTTATCCGCCGGGTTGTGAACGGGAAGCGCGCCGCCCGATCGGCTGGCACACCACACGCCGTTGATCAGCAGTGTCTCCATCTCAGGCACGCCCTTTCCACCGCCGCAGCGCCTCGAAAACCGCCCCTGCGAGATCGCGTTCGGCGGCATGCTGAATATCCGTCGCCAGAATCGAGAAAGGATCAGCGCTGTTGGTGACCACACAGGCAGACGCCACCGCCATCCCCAGCCGCCGGCCGAGAATGTACAGAAGCGAAGTTTCCATATCGAGACCGAGTACCTGCGCACTTTGCAGCAGGGTGATATCTGGCAAGCCGCGCCCGACCAGCGCAGGAGCCATACTCGGATAGAAGGCGTCGTAAGTGGCGGTCAGCCCGACGTGCACCTGAAGCTGAGCAGACAGGCATGCCTGGTAGATCAGATGCAGGATCTGCCAGTCTGGAACGGCGGGAAATTCCAGCGGCAGATAGGCAGCCGATGTCCCTTCAAACCGAACCGCGCCCGATGAGAGCACGATGGAACCCAGGGGCGGCTCCAGCCCCATCGTCGTTCCAAAGCGCACGACGCACTCGACTCCCAACTGGCGCATCTCCTCCAGCGCGATGGCAGCGGAAGGCGCGCCAATACCTGACGACACTATCGAGACCTGCTGGCCATCGCGCCAGCCGGTCACGCTGTAGAACTCGCGGTTCTGCGCCACCTCGCGGGCATCCTCCAGCAGCGCCGCCAGCCGATCAACGCGCGCAGGATCGCCCGTCAGAAGTGCCATGGAACCCAGATCGCCGGGGGCGCATTTCAGGTAGAGTGATTTGTTCATGGCGTTCCAAAATGCTCCGTGTAGCGCCGTTCAAATGTCTCCTTGTCCGGCAGGTTCGTCTGGCAGCCGATGCGCTCCAGCACAAACGACGCGACGATCGTCCCCCAGCGCGCACACACGCCGGGATCGCGCCCGTTGAGCAGCCCGGCAATGAATCCCGCCGTAAAGCCGTCGCCTGCGCCCACCGAATCGACCACCTCAACCAGCAGTCCGGGGAT
>SZPD01000007.1 GCA_030263515.1 Anaerolineae bacterium CFX9
GCCGCCGAAGCTCGGAATGAAGCTGGATCAGCGCCGTTTCAAAACGCTGCGTATGAAAGTCCACATACTGAAGGCGGCTCAACTGGAAATGAATCCTGGTGGGGATCAGAAGCACAGGGAACACTGGCTTTCTCTGGTCAAGGATATACTGCCACTCATCCTCGACATTTTCCGACTGCATTGCTGCCGGAGTAATGATCAGGATCAGCGCATCGCAGGTATCCAGTCCCTCCTGAATAGCCCTGCTCCATTTCATGCCGGCAGGTATTTCATCCACATCAATCCAGACCGACGCACCAAGCTGCACCAGCGAACTGGCAAGCCTGCGCGCAAATTCTTCATCTGTTCGGCTGTAGCTGATGAACAATGTTGCCATGTCCCGTCCCGGCAAAATCTCACTTTCCAGCTATCATTATGGTCATTGTAACAATTTCTGCCATGTACGACGCTTTTCTCATGGCGGGAAATAGCATGAAATTTAGGGAGTTCAGACCTTGCCACCCGTTGATCGCTTTGTTGCCGAGACGACTTTTCACGTTCGTTATGCCGAGACTGACGCGATGGGAGTGGTTCATCACGCCAGTTTTATTGTGTATTTTGAAGAAGGCAGAAGCAGTTATGCCCGTCTTCGCGGAAGTGACTATGCGAACCTTGAGAAGTTGGGGTATTTCCTTGTCGTTTCAGAAGTCTCCGCGCGCTACATCCAGCCAGCCCGTTATGGCATGCTGATCACCATCTGCACATGGATCGAGGAACTCAAAAGCCGGAGCGTGGTTTTCGCCTATGAAATCCTGGACACCGCCTCACGTGCTGTTCTGGTGGAAGGTCGCAGCAAGCATATTTGCGTTACAAAAGATGGTCAGGTGACAAAAATCCCGCAGGAGTGGCGCGTATGGGACGTTGAAAGGTAAACTTGACAGCATAGCAATATATAAAATTGCAATTTAGCTGGATGGAGCCTTGTTACGATGGTGACTTACGCTGAACGTCCATGGGTTAAAAAGTACGATCCCGGTGTTCCTGCCACACTGGAACCCTATCCACAGGTCCCGCTGCACGAATTTCTGCGTGAGTCAGCGAGGAAAGTCCCCAACAACCCGGCGCTTATCACCAGCGCGCGTATCCCGGTCGCCGGTCGCATCGCCAGTACCATGACCTACCGTGAACTTGATGAGGCGTCTGACGCCCTTGCTTCAGCGCTGATTAAGCTGGGGCTTCAGAAGGGAGATCGCGTGGCGCTGGTGATGCCCAACGTCGCCGCGTTCGTCATCTCCTACTATGCCGTTCTGAAAGCAGGCGGCGTTGTCGCAGCGACCAACCCCACCTACCCTGCCGAAAAAATGCAGTTCCAGATCAATGATTGCGACGCAAAGATCGTGATCACCCTCACCCTCTTCTACAACATGATCAAGAGCATTCAGGCGCGCACAAAAGTTGAGACGGTCATCGTCACCAATGTCAAGGAATACCTGCCGCCGGCCGCGCGTTTGCTGTTCAGCCTCGCGAAGGAAAAGAAAACCGGACACTTTCTGAATGCGCTTCAGCCGGGCGATCACTGGCTGAAGGATCTGCTTTCACGTCATGCCGGCGAGAAACCAAACGTAGATGTCAAACCGACGGATCTTGCCATTTTTCAATATACGGGGGGCACAACCGGGGTTTCCAAAGCTGCCATGTCTCAGCATCGCGCCCTGGTGGCAAACATGATCCAGTGCCGCGCCGTGCTGCTGGGCGCTAATGGCGGCCAGGATGGCTCGCATGAGATATTTCTCGGCGCGATTCCGATGTTCCACGCTTATGGCATGGTAACGGTCGTGGGCTTTGCCGTGACGCTCGGAGCGCGCATCATCCTCGTGCCGAATGCGCGTGACATTGACGATCTGCTGGACTGTATAGACACGTTCAAGCCAACCATTTTTATGGGTGTGCCCGCGCTTTACAACGCCATCAACGTGCACAAAAAAGTCGTTGCCGGGGAAGTCGATCTCCGCTCCATCAAAGCCTGCATGAGCGGCTCAGCACCGCTGCCTCCCAGCACCAAAGCGGAGTTCGAACGCATCACCGGCGGAAAGCTGCTCGAAGGCTACGGCATGAGTGAAGCGCCCACAGCTTCTCACGCCAATCCGATGCATGGCGAAAACCGTACCGGCTCGATCGGGCTTCCCTTCCCGGACATGGATGTGCGCATCGTCAGCCTCGATGACGGTGAAACGGATGTCCCCGTCGGAGAGATCGGCGAGCTGGTGATGAGCGGCCCCATCCTCATGGTCGGCTATCATGGCATGCCAACAGAGACAGCCAATACCCTGCGTGAAAAGGATGGCAAAGTCTGGCTGCATACCGGCGACATCGCCCGTATGGATGAAGATGGCTATTTCTACATCGTCGATCGCAAGAAAGACATGGCACTGATCGGCGGCTTCAACGTCTACCCGAACAATGTGGAAAAGGCGCTTGCAGAACACCCGGCTGTCCTGGAAGTTGGCGTCGCGGCCATCCCGCATCCTGAAAAAGAGGGACAGGAAGCGCTCAAAGCCTGGATCGTGCTGCGTGAAGGTCACTCCGTCACCGCCGACGAGCTGATCGCTTTTGCAGAGAAGAAGCTGGCACGCTATGAAGTGCCCACGCGCTACGCCTTTGTGGACGCGCTGCCGAAAACAGCCATCGGCAAGACCCTGCGCCGTGAGCTGGTGCAGATGGAGATGGCGGAGCGCGAAAAAGGCTAGACCTCTCGTCGTTCAGCGTTCCTGAGACACCCCTCTGGAAGGGGTGTCTCGCTGATCGGGTCGATTCACCAGATACCTGCCGCGGAAAAATGCACGCGCCGGGGCACGGTTCAGATACCATACCACATAGGCAGACACTATCAGCGTTCCGATCAGTCTGGCTGTCAGCAGAACTCGCCGCGCCCCCTCAGCAGAGTCGATCCCCCGCTGAAGATCTGCCTGCTGAAGCAGTGGGATTAATGTGATGATCACCGTCAGCGCGGTCATCCCCAGAACAGTCGTCGTCATAACACGCCTGATCCATGAAGGGCGTCCCCGCCACGCAAACAGGCAAAGGATCAGAAACAGGACTCCCAGCAGCCCCTGGCTCAGCAGATTGAACGGTTCCACGCCAAGAAAATCCCCCCCGACTGCAATGGGGGCAACTTCGCCTTCTGTGGTCTGCGTCAGCAGATCGGCGTTCTGGATACGCAGTTGTACCAGCAGGATAAAACCGACCTGCGTCAGCGGAAGACAACCAAACGCCAGCGCACTGGCAAGGATCGCGATGGCAATTCCAAGTGTTCTTGGCGGACGGACGTTCAAATTAACCCCTGTCATTAAGCCTGTCGAGGTTCACCCATGGTATTACGTATGCCTATAAATAGACTGCCGATTGTCACCTTCACAAATGTGATAAGTAGTGTTAGAGTACACTCATTAATAGCCTGAAAGGCTCCTCTGGTTCCAGCATATGTCCCTTGCTCAGATACTTGACCAACTTCATTCCCGTCTGCTGGTCGAGGCAGAAAAAGCTGCTCTCATCCTGCTGCACCCGGAAAGTAAATACCGCTCTGCCCTCGTTGCGCACCTGATCAACAGTGAAACGCAGCATGTGGTCTATTATGCGCTGGGACCGGATGATCTTGATCTGTCAAGTTTCCTCTATTCACTCGCGCATGATGTTGCCCGCCAGCATCCCAGCTTTGGGCGTCATCTGAATCTGCTGTCAGGCGCGGAAATCGGTGATCACGTCCCGGCAGAAAAACGCTTCGAGCATCTGCTGCAAGCCTTCATCGAAGACCTGCATGAACTCAGCAGCACGACGCTCTATCTGATCCTCGACGAATACGACTGCGCAGATTCCGCAGACGACATTCAGCGTTTCGTTGAGCGCGCCGCCTTTCAGTTACCGCCTGGCTGCAAGCTTATCCTCAACGGGCGAACCTTGCCACGTCTTTCATGGTATGCCCTGATAGCCGCCGGGAAGGCGGCGATACTGGATGATGGCGGCGCGCTGCTGTCAGATTTTCATCGTGCGCCTAACCAGCAAGGCAATCCAGTCCTTCAGATTCGGGCGCTGGGGCCCGGATTTGTCCTGCTCAACGACAAGCCTATCGACACATGGGAAGGTCATCTCCCAAGACTGCTGTTTTTCTTTGCGGTCGATCGCCCGGCGATCACACGCTCAGAAATCTGCGCCGCCTTCTGGCCAGATATGGAAATTGAGCAGGCAGTGAACGTGTTTCATGTCACCAAGCGAAGACTTCACAAGGCGCTTGGGATCGATATCCTTGATCACACAGACGATCTTTACCAGATCAGTCCGTTTATTGACGTGGATTACGATGTTTCTCACTTTGTCACCAGCCTGTCTCGCAGCCGTCGGGCAGAGGGGGAAGAGAAAACACGTCATCTTCAGGATGCGGTTGCGATATACAGCAATCCGTTTCTGCGCGGTCATAATGACCCGTGGATTGTTGAGCGGCGCGAGGCCTATGCAGCCGGCTTCGTCGAAGCGCAGTCCATGCTCGCCGCCATTCGCCGCCGCGAGGGGCGCAATAATCACGCGCTGGCGCATATTCTCCGCGCTCTGGATGCGGACTGGATACGCAAGGAACTTCACGTTGAGCTGATGGAGCTTTACGTCCTGCTGGGGCGGCGCAGCGAAGCCGTCGCTCATTTCCACCGGCTGAGCGATGAAGCAGCGCGCGTTGAGCGGACACTTGCGCCTGAGATTATCGAAGCCTATGAGAAGATTATTGCAGGCTGATCGCCTGCACTTTCTCTGGCGCGCCGCTCTCACGCGCTGTACTTGAGTGCCCCTGACAGGACTCGAACCTGTAACCTTAGACTTAGAAGGTCTCTGCTCTGTCCGATTGAGCTACAGGGGCATTGTCGATCACCGCATTCTATAGCCGGGACGAACGGCTGTCAAGCGAAGCTCAGACGCGGCGGAAATATAACATATGTTCTATTTCCCATATTGAAACTCAGGCATGGGTCAGGTATACTTCAGGTCTGTGAAACGTGAGGTGAAAATGGCTGACAGACCCAGCGCGCCTTCCTATACCGAAGCCGATATTATTCGCCTGAATCCGATGGAGCATATTCGGCTCCGTCCAGGCATGTATGTCGGTGGAACAGACTCCAGAGCTGTACACCATCTCATCTATGAAATCGTTGACAATGCGATCGACGAGGCGCTCGCCGGTCGATGCGATCATGTCAGCGTAACGCTGGAAGACGACAATTTTGTCACCATCGTTGATAACGGCGTCGGCATCCCCGTAGGCAAGCATCGTGAAACGGGCATCAGCACGCTACAGATGGTGTTTACCGAGGTGGGCACAGGCGGTAAGTTTAACAACAGCGCCTACAAGGTCAGCGGTGGTCTGCACGGCGTTGGCGCGTCGGCAGTAAACGCGCTCTCGGAAGAGATGACCGTCGAAGTCGCTCGCGATGGCTATCTTTGGCGTCAGATGTACCGGGCAGGCAAGATCGTCACTGAGGTCGAACGCATTCGCCCCCTTGAGCCGGGCGAAAGCACCGGCACGCGCGTGCGCTTCAAACCAGACTTCACCGTCCTTGAACCCAATGATTTCAGCTATTCGACACTGGCACAGCGCTTCCGCGAGATGGCGCTTGTCACCCGGCGCGTGACGATCACGCTGCGTGATGAGCGGGTCCGCCCTATTCCCCGTGAAACAACCTTCTATTTCGAGGGTGGGCTGCATTCCTTCGTTCGTTATCTGAATCGCAATCGCACTGCCCTGCATCCTGTCGTCTATGCCGAGCGGGAAGTGGAGATCGCCCCGGAAGGGAAAGCGCCCTACAACATTGGTGTTGAAATCGCTTTCCAGTACAACGACTCCGCCAACGTGACCGAGCTTGCCTTTGCCAACACCATCAATACGCCGGATGGCGGCACACATCTGACGGGGCTGCGCTCAGCGATCACAGGTGTGATCAACCGTTGGGCGCGCAAACAGGGAATCCTGAAGGACAAGGACAGTAATTTCTCTGGCAGCGACACGCTGGAAGGTATCACGGCGATTGTCAGTATCAAACACCCTCATCCTTCATTTGAGAGCCAGACCAAAGTCAAGCTCATCAATCCTGAGGTGCAGGGGGTGGTCTCGCAGGTGGTCACGGAAGGCTTCAACGAGTTCCTTGATCTGAATCCGCGTGAGGCGCGCCGGATCATCGAGAAGTGCATGACGAGCATGCGCGCCAGAGAAGCAGCCCGTAAGGCACGAGATCTGGTGCGCAGCGGTCCGAGCCTGCTGGAGAGCAGCACACTGCCGGGCAAACTGGCGGACTGCTCACAGCATGGCGAAAAAGCCGAAATTTACATCGTCGAGGGTGACAGCGCAGGCGGTTCGGCCAAGCAGGGGCGAGACCGGCACTTCCAGGCCATTCTGCCGCTGCGTGGCAAGATCCTGAACACCGAGCGCGCCCGGCTGGACAAGATGCTCGACAACAATGAAATCAAGGCGCTGATCAGCGCGTTGGGGACAGGGATCAGTGAAGATCTCGACATTGAGAAGCTGCGTTACGGCCGCGTGATCATCATGACCGACGCTGACGTGGACGGCAGTCATATTCGCACGCTGCTGCTCACCTTCTTCTTCCGGCAGATGCAGCCTCTGATCCAGGCGGGTCATCTCTACATTGCCCAGCCGCCCATCTTCCGTATTCAGAACGGCAAGGAAATCGAGTACATCTATCCTGAAGCAGGTATGAGCGAAAACGACCTGCTCATGCGCGCCACCAGCCGCTACAAGGATCCCGATAAGCTCAAGATCAGCCGCTACAAAGGTCTTGGCGAGATGAATCCTGAGCAGTTATGGGAAACGACCATGGATCCACAGCGGCGAACCCTGCTGCAGGTGACCATTGAAGACGCCGCAGAAGCCGATCGCGTTTTTGATATGCTGATGGGAAGCGAGGTTCCCCCGCGCCGGCGTTTCATCCAGACGCATGCCAAAAGCGTCCGCAATCTCGATATCTGAACTAACAGACCCCTGACAGTCAGGGGTCTGTTTTTTTCAGCCATACGATACAGGCAGGATCAATGTTCAGCCGCACACCCGAACCTGGCTGAAGCGCCCTCCCATATCCTCCCGGCAGGATAAACCTGACAGCCAGGCCAGCAGGCAGTATTGCAGTGATATCGTGCGTCATGCCGCGAAATTTCACTTCCTGTATTACTGCGGGCAGTCCGTCTGTCTGTGCAGCCTGAATGCCATTAGGATGAATCAGCACCCACTCACCCCGATTCGCTGGCAGGGGCACACCCACAGCCTCCAGCGTTGCAGCCACAGCCTCCGACGACGCAGGATAAATGTTCTCCAGCCCCAGAAATTCAGCGGCGAAGCGCGATACCGGCTGATGAAAAAGCGAGTCAGGGGAATCTATCTGCTCAATACGCCCATCATGCAGAAGCGCAATTCTGTCAGCCACGCTGAAGGCTTCCTGCTGATCGTGCGTGACATAAACTGCCGTCTGCCCGATACTGCGAATGACCGAGCGGACTTCTCGCGCCAGTGTATCACGCAGATTCGCGTCAAGCGATCCCAGCGGCTCATCCAGCATGAGCAGGCGTGGTCTCGGCGCAAGGCTCCGCGCCAGCGCCACACGCTGACGCTCACCGCCTGACAAGGAAGTTACGTCGCGGGCTGCGAATCCAGACAGATTGATGAGTTCAAGCATTTCCCGAACACGCTGTTCGATCTCGCGCGGCGGCATATGCTGCATCCGCAGCCCGAACGCAATGTTATCCGCCACGTTAAGATGTGGAAAAAGCGCAAAATCCTGGAACATCAGGCCGAAGCGCCGCGCGTGGACGGGGAGATGGCTGATAGAGACGCCATCCAGCAGGACATCGCCACGATCAGCCCGCTCTAACCCGGCTATGATACGCAGCAGGGTGGATTTTCCGCTCCCGCTTGCTCCCAGCAGGCATAAAATCTCACCCTGAGCGACCTCAAGCGAGATGTCCTCTAACAGCGGCGTTCCCTCAAAATCGCGGGCAATACCACGCAGTTGAAGCATCAGAATTCCCCCGTGCCGGGTGTGCGCGCCTGTTCAATGGCAATGAAGCACACAGCGCAGACAGCAAGCAGTACCACGCTCATCGCCATTGCCTGCCCATAATTTGATGCGCCGGGCTGTCCCAGAAGGCGGAAGATGACCACCGGGATCGTCGGGTTATCGGGTCTGGCAATGAAGGCGCTGGCTCCAAATTCTCCAATGCTCACCGTAAATGCGAATGTCGCCCCCACTGCAAGACCGCGCCAGATCAGGGGCATGATGACGAGCCGCCACTTCTGGATGGCGCTCGCGCCAAGCACGGATGCTGCGCCCAGTACGTTAGGGGGTATGGCACGCAGGGCCGGCAGCACGCTGCGCACAACGAACGGAAGTGCCACCAGCGTATGCGCCAGCGGCAGCAGCAGCGGAGAGGATCGAAGGTTGAAATGAGGCTCGCCCATGGTGATGAGGAAGCCGAACCCCAAAGTGACTGCGCTGGTGGCAAGGGGCAGCATAAAAATCACATCCAGAAAAGCTCCGCGCCGGCCCGATCGCTGGTTGAGGAGATGGGCGCTGATCAAGCCCAGCACCAGCGCCATGCACATGGTGACAGCGGCGATGCTCAGCGAATTGAGAATTGCTGTCGTCGGCGGAACGAACAGAACCGAGCCGCGCGGATTCCCTGACAGCGCCGCAAAATTCTGTAACGTGAGGCTTCCGCCAGCGCTGAAGGCGCGCAACGCCAGCGCTGCCAGCGGCATGACCAGAAAACCGATAATGCCCGCCGCCGTCATACTGATGAGGACACGCTCACGGATCGTCTCCGGTCTTCGCTGGATAGATTGTGAACGCGCCAGTTCCGGGCGCGGCGCATTCGCCTGCAGCCGGGTGTACGCAGCCATCACGCTGAGCATCGTCCCAATCTGAATCAGGGACAGCAGCGCCGCAGTGGGCAGATTGAACAGGCTGACTGCCTGAAAATAGATTTCGACTTCCAGCGTCGCAAAGCGCGCGCCGCCAAGGATCAGAATCACCCCAAAACTTGTGAACGTGAAAATAAAGATAAGAAGCCCGCTCGCGAAGATCGCCGGCCGAAGCATCGGCAGCCGAACATGCCACCACAGCCGCCATCCTGATGCGCCGAGCACGCGCGCAGCTTCCTCAATCCGCTGGCTCTGGGTTGACCAGTACCCCACCAGTATCCGCAGCGCAACCGAAAAATTGTAGAACACATGAACGATCAGAATGATCGCCAGGGTACGCTCCAGGCGGAGAGGAGGACCATCCAGCATAAGGAGGCTCTGAAGGAGTTGATTGAGCACGCCGCGCTCGCCAATCAATGCCGAAAACGCGGCGGCGACGACCACAGTCGGCAGCACAAATGGCAGCGTCGCCGCTGACAGCAGCAGTGTTTTTCCCGGAAAGCGAAACCGCGAAAAGACATAAGCAGCAGGCAGCGCTGCGGCCACGGTCAGTATCGTGGAGAGGACGGACTGCCCCACCGTGAAGGCGAAGGTTCGGGCATAGTAATCAGTGCTGAACAGGCCGGACAGCGCGCCAAAGTCCAGCTCCCCAGCGGGAGCCAGACTCAGGCGAAGGATAGACCACAGCGGGTAGAAGTAAAAGACCGCCAGAAAGGCGATCGGCAGCAGGTAAATCAACCGCCCCATGCTGACCGACCGCCATACAGCGCGCTGTCTTAACGGAGGATGTTCTGTATCCACGTTTCTATCCAGCGCTCACGATTTTCATCAATCGCCTGTGCGCTCATCTCTACCGGTTCATCAGGAATCTGCGCATACTCCACGAACAGATCCGGCAGTTCTGCGTCCTCCACAACCGGGAACACGAACATATTCAGCGGCATATCCTCCTGAAATTCACGGCTCAGCAGAAAGTCGATGAACTGCCTGGCAGCTTCCTCCTGCTGAGTGCCAGCAAGAATACCCGCATATTCGATCTGGCGGAAACAGGTATCCGGGCTGACAATGCTCGCCGTCGGCGCAGCTTCAACGGGCGCTTCCGCAAACAGCACCTCCACAGGCGGGCTGCTGGCATAGCTGACGACCAGCGGGCGCGTGCCATCGCTGCCGCCAGCGCCGCTGAAATGCCCAAAATATGCATCTGTCCAGCCGTCGGTGATCAGCACATCATTGGCGACCAGATCACGCCAGAAATCCAGGTAGGTATAATCCCCTTCCTCGCCGAAGACTGCGATCGTCGTTATCAGGAATGCCAGACCCGGTGACGATGTTGCAGGATTCTGCACCGTGAGCAGGCTGCGATAAGACGGATCTGCAAGATCAGCAAGCTCATCCGGCACATCAAGCCCTGCCTGCTCGAAATACTGAACGTCGTAGTTCAGGCATACATCCCCAAAATCGATGGGGGTGACGGCAAAATTCACATCCGCATCAGGCACAAATTCCTCGTGGACACGGCTCAGCGCCGGCGATTCGTAAGGGATGAAAATATCACCCGCCAGCGCGCGGGACAGAAATGTGTTATCCACCCCAAACAGAACATCCCCCAACGGGTTTGAGCGTGTCAGCACTGCCTGATTGACCAGGGTTCCGGCATCTCCAGCCCGCACGACCTCCACGACAATTCCTGTCTGCTCGGTGAAGCGCTGCATCACCTCCTCGGAATAGGCGAAACTATCGTGAGTGACGACTCGCAGAACGGTTTCATTCTGTGCCATCACCCCGCTGCTCAAAGCAGCCATGAGAATGAGCATCACCACGATCGATCTGTACTGCATGACTTTCTCCAGACCTCCTGTACGAACAACAAAAAGCACCATTCCCGCGCCAGAAATGGTGCAAACACATTGCAGACACTCCCTACGCCAGCATCATCTGGATCAGGTTAAAGGGTCGGCACGGCTTTACGTACCCTCTCAGATCGCTTGCGCGAACTCCCCTGTGACACAGTTTATGGAGTTGTCTGAACACCATCTTACGTCAAAACGCAGCCAGCGTCAAAGTGGAGAGCATCATCCCGCGATAAATTCCGCGAGATAAGCATCAAATTCACCTGCATTACATGCATCCACATAACGCAGAAATTCCCCGCCGCCGAGTGGATAGTCCGGATAGCAGCTAGTAGGATACGCGCCGCGCGGCGCTTCCGCGATGTAATGTGCCCCCGGAGCCGGGATGAGCAGCCCTTCTGTGGTACGCTTCAGCTCATCATCGACGATTCGCTCTGCCGTGACGATCACGGTTTCGCTGGCAAAGACCAGCTCTGTATCCACGCCAAGATTATTGTTCAGCAGGACATTCCCGTATCGATCAGCGGCAATGGCATGGATGACTGCCACATCAATTGAAATGGCGGGGAACGCCATCAGGGTCTCGCCGGAGTAAGGATCGATCACCTGGCGGACATCCGGGCGCAGATTCGGCAGATCAGTGCCGATCCAGGCATGTGACGGCATGAATCCCACCCCGCTCATCCGCGCGCGCAGCCCCATCGAAAAGCTGGCTTCGGTTTCTTCGATCATCCGAATCTGCCCCCTGCCAGTCATTTCTGTAAACATCGGGGCAAAGCCGAACGCTTCCAGCCCCACGTAACATGAGCGTATCGCGCAAGCGCAGCCCGCGCCAAGCAGCAGATCAGACTCAATACCAGCCGTAAAGCACACCAGCGTGAGATCGCGAGGGCGATTTTGCCGCCGCAGAAGCGCGCGAACAAACCCCACAGGGCGGCGGTATACCGTCATTCCGCCGAGCGCAAGCGAATTTCCATCCTGAACAAGCTCAGCGGCAGCAGACAGTGAAATGAACTCGGTCACGCTCTCGCTCGCTCATAGGCTTCGCGCGCTTCATCCATCCTTTGAGCAACCTGGCGTATCTCGTCTGCGCGTTCGCAGCGCGCCACCCAGTCCGCAGGGATCGCATCCAGTCCCAGCCGCGCTCCCATGATGCCGCCGGCGATACTCGCGATAGAATCGCTGTCCCCGATCGTATTGGCAGCCCGCCGCACGCATGCCGCATAGTCGTCCGGGTAGCGAATAATGCAGTACAGCGCGAGCGCAACCGCTTCATCGCCCATCCAGCCGCGCCCGATATGTTCCAGCGCCTGCTCCTCGTTACCCCACGCCCCCACATGCGCTACACGGCGCAGCGCCTGATCAAATTCTTCACTGACTCCATCAACAAATTCCATAATACGGGGTAAAAACTCAGCCACTGCCACCCCATCCAGCGCCATCTTGACGGCATAGGCTGCCGCGATGCTGGCTGCGACGGCGGCGGCATGACCATGCGTGATCAGACCGCTCTTATGGGCTACCTCGCGCAGGCGCTCCGGCTGATTCTGGAACAGATAGCCTATCGTCGAAACGCGCATCGCAGAGCCGCAGCCCTTTGAACTGACGATGCCCGCCTCGTACCACGGCAAGCCGCTCTCAAGCCTTGCAACAGCATTCATGCAGGTCAATCCCGGCGCGCGGTTGTTCAGCGGGCTGTTTTTCCAGGCGATGAATTCACGGCTGATCGCCTGCATCTGCTCGTCGATGGTGGAGTCCAGCCCTGCATCCAGCAGCCCGTTCACCAGCGCCAGGGTCATCTGTGTGTCATCGCTGAACAATGCGGGTGAAGGCGGTTCGAGAATGCCCCCAGGGCCGTAGGTCTCCTTGATTTCAGCGAGGCTGGAGAACTCAACGGGAAAACCGAGGGCGTCACCCAATGCGACGCCAAAGAGGATCGCCTCTGCCTGTTTCGCGCTCATGATCCTCACTCCGTACTCAATCGGCGAATCGGGAAGAAACCGTATCAATGATACCGTCTTTTGTCTCTCACGGGTAACTCAGAGACACCGGAATAGTTTGGATTATAATCTATTTCATGAGTGAACCGGAGAAACCCATGGAATTTCGCAACGCATTACGCGCCCGTCTCCAGCATTTATCAGTTGCGGCGCTGTGTACACTCTGCCTCGCAATCGGTTTTGCTGCCGGCAGCATTCACCAGGTAACCGCAGCACAAAGCATGACTGAACCCCCGCCAGAGGCTCAGGAAGCATTCTCAGCTTTCTGGCAGGCATACAACCTGATCCAGAGCGAGTACATCGAAGTCCCTTCGATCGAAACGCTTGTTGATGGCGCTACCAAAGGCTTGTTCGACGCCCTGAACGACCAGTTCAGCGGCTATATGCCGCCAGATGTCTTTGACATGATGAACGCCGATCTTGAAGGCGAAATCGAGGGGATCGGCGTCGTGATCCGGGAAACTGAAGATCGCTCGGCAATCGAGGTGGTTGGACTGATCAACGGCGCGCCGGCGCAGGCAGCCGGAATCCTTCCCGGCGATATTTTCGTGGAAGTCGATGGACAAAGCGTGCTCGGCATGACACAGCTTGAGCTGGCGATCCGTGTGCGCGGCCCCGCCGGAACTCCGGTTCGGATTGTGATGCAGCGTGGCGAAGATCGGCTGGAGTTCACCATCAACCGCGAACGTATCATCATCCCAAACGTGGAAACCGACATACTGGATGGCAATATCGCCTACATCCGCCTGAATCAGTTTTCAGCCACCGCCCGCACCGATCTCAATAACGCCCTCGCCGCGCTGGACGTAAACTCAAGAACCGGGCTGATCTTCGATGTTCGTGATAATCCGGGTGGTCTGCTGTCAAGCGCCGTCGAGATCGCCAGCGCCTTCGTGCGCGAAGGCACGATCATTCAGGAGATCTTCGGCGATGGCCGCGAGCAGATTTACTCTGCCAACGGCAGCTACGCCAACATTGAGGTTCCGATCGTGCTGCTGATCAACGAAGGCAGTGCCAGCGCCTCAGAGATTCTGGCAGGTGTGCTTCAAGATGGTGCACTGGCCACCCTGATCGGTGAGACAACCTTTGGCAAAGGCACAGTTCAGTCATGGCACGATCTGGTCAACGGCGGCGGCGCGCGCATCACCATCGCGCGCTGGATCACGCCGAGCGGACGCTCCATTCATGAAAACGGCGTCTCGCCCGATATTGAAGTGGATTGGACGCCGACCAGTTACGACTCGCCTGACGATCCGCAGTTGGACGCGGCAGTGGCCTTCCTGCTCAATGACCCGGCTGGCGTGATCGCCGCACAGCAGGCAGCAGGTATGGTCGCCCAGTAATCATCAGGCTGGTCACCCGCAAAGCGCCGTGCTATACTGCACGGCGCTGTTTTGCTGGCGTGTTTACAGGAGTTCAGGGCATGGATCGTGCCTTACAGATAGTCTCAATTCTGGTGTCTATCCTGCTGGTTGTCCTCATCCTGCTTCAGGTCAAGGGCGGCGGACTGGGAGATCTCCTGGGTGGCGACTCCGGCGGCGGCATCGCCCGCACCCGCCGCGGTCTTGAGAAAACCCTATTTCAGTTGACGATTGGTCTGGCGGTCGCATTCCTCGCCGTTTCCATTCTGGCGGTGGCGGCTCAGCGCTAAGACCCACGACATGTTTCGCGGCTTCCGCTGGCAGCTCGGCGCGCTGATCCTGGCGGCGATCATCTTCGCCGTCAGCCTTGCCATACGCAGCGCCGAGCAGCCGGGCGTCATTGAACCGACCCCCATCCCGGCGACAACTGCTCCAACTCAGGAAACGGTTGTCGTGCCGTCCGTCGAACCTGCGCTCACCCCGCAGCCGACCCGCACCCCTGTCACGCAGGATGGCATCCCAACGTATCGAGAAGCCCTGATCGGTTCCGTCAGCCGGCTTAACCCCCTGTTCGCAGCCATCAATCCAGCCGAACGAGATATCACCTCGCTGATATTCGAGGGGCTGACGCGCACCAATGCCTATGGCGAACCCGTCGCCGCGCTGGCAGAAAACTGGGTGATTTCGTCCGATGGGCTGGAATATGTCATCACGCTGCGATCTGATGTCCGCTGGCAGGATGGCACGCCGTTCTCGGCGGCGGATGTGATATACACGATGTCCCTGCTGCGTGCGCCGGATTTCCCTGGTTCAGAGGAACTGCGGACGTTCTGGAGCACGGTCGAAACCGAACAGCTCAGCGACCGCATCATCCGATTCCGGCTCACACAGCCTCTGGGCACTTTTCTCGACAAACTTCGCATCGGCATCCTTCCGGAACATGCCCTGCGCGGGACAACGGCGGCACAGCTTGCCAGCCATCCCTTCAACCTGACGCCGATCGGCACTGGGCCATATCAGCTCGAAGCCATCCGCACGGGCAGCGACGGTCAGATCGCCCAGGTGGATCTGCGCGTTGCGCCCGTTTACCGCGAACGCCGTGACGGGCAAGCGCCTTATCTGCTCGAACGGATGCGTTTCGCCATCTACGACACATTCGAAGCTGCCCTGACTGCGCTGCAAAACGCGGAAGTCGATGGGCTGGCAGCCAGAAACGTGTATGAACGCCGCCCGCTTTTCAACCTGGCCAACACGGCTGATTTGCTGGTGAACAATCAGCTTGAAAACACGCTCGGTGCAGTCATCTTCAACTGGCAGAGTGAAACGCTCCCCTACTTCCGTGAGCAGCGCATCCGTGTGGCGCTGGAGACCGGCATCGACCGTACTTCCATCGTGGAGCGCCGCCTTGCAAACACCGCGCTTGAGGCAGACAGCCCGCTGATGCCCGGTTCGTGGGCGTATCTCGCTGACCTGCCCTGGCCTGCCTACAACACTGCGCTGGCAAGAAGCCTGCTCACACAAGGGCTTGACCGGGTAGGACGCCTTGAGCCTACGCCGGAACCTGAAGAGTCAGCCGAAACTACCGGTACTCCAGCCGAGTTCAGCTTTACGATACTGGTTCCGGATGATCCATCGCTGATCAACGTCGCTGAGGAAATCGCAACGCAGTGGTCTCAGCTTAACCTTGAGATTCGGGTCGAGTCAGTCTCGGCGGCTGCCTTTGCTGAACGCCTTGACAGAGGCACGTTTGACGTTGCCATCGTGGAATATGCGCTTGGGGAAAGCGCCGATCCGGATGTGTATGCCTTCTGGCATCAGGGACAGTATCCTGATGGCAGAAACTACGGCGGCGTTGACGACCGGCGTATCAGCGAGCTGCTGGAACGCGCCCGACGCGATGCCTATGGCATCAACCGCGCGCAGGATTACCACGAGTTCCAGCGTGTCTTTGTGGAACGCGCCATTGCCCTGCCGCTCTACTACCCGCTCTATACCTACGTGACATCCGCGCGGGTGTCCGGCGTTCAGCTCGGCTTTATCGGCTCACCATCCGACCGCTTCAGGAATATCGGCGAGTGGAGAGTGAACTGACCTGTGGAAGTCACCGGCTGTAATCGACTCAGAAGGCGTTTTCCGCGCGCAGGATCTCTCTGAGCAGATCCTTGCGCGCGCTGCCGCCCAGCGTTTCCAGACGACGAACCCCCAGCGGATCGATCGTGTTCCTGAGCAGATCAAGCTCGGCTGGTGACGGCGGCTCGGTTTCGTGTACATCCGGCGCGACATCAATTTCGAAACCCGTCTTCCTGCGTATCTGATCCACCGTCACACCGGGATGATAACGGATCAGGCGCATCCGCCCCTCAGCCCAGTCAAACTCACCAAGATCGGTGATCAGGTAGTTGACGCCGCGCCCTGCCCTGCGATGCGGCACATGCCCCATCCCACTGATAAAATCGAGTTTTTCGGCAAAGGTTACGCGCGAATGACGCGGCACGTAGAGATAGATATTATCAGAATGCAGCGTCACATCGGGGATGCCGCCCGTTCCCGGCAGTCTCATACGCGGCCGGTGATAGTCTGAGCCAAACGCGACGTTGTTGAAATTTCCCGCAGCATCTACCTGAGCCGGCCGGAAAAATTCCTTGGGCGAAAACCTGGGCAGCATGTCTGCCGCCGCTGCAACAAATCCGACATGCATGAGCGCCTTGCCCAGCCAGAGATCCTCAATCCGGCCAACACCGAGCGCTGCCCATTCACGGCAGATGCTCTGGCCGATGGCTGAGGCAAAACGCACATCAGGGGCATGTGTGCACTGCGCCAGAATGAAACCCGCCATCACCAGCGGCGTATTGATCCCCTGCGCAAGAACTTCTCCATTAACGACCTGCCGCGAAATACATACGCACATCAGCTCATCAACGGTATAGGGCGCGTCGCTCACGTTTATGTATCTCCCGGCTCGTTCGCCATCCGTACCATGATCGGCCTGAATTCTGCCACAATCTCAACCAGATCGCTCTGGGATGCGATGATGTCCCGGATCGGCTTATATGCCTGCGGAGATTCATCAAGACCCCCGCCTAACAGAGTCACGCCGCGATCCGCCAGATAACGATCGCGCTGCGTCCGGGTGATCGACTCCAGCGCGCCGCGGCGGCTCATCAGCCGGCCTGCGCCGTGTGACGCGGAAAAGAGAGAGTCCTCAGCCCCCTTGCCGCGAACCAGGTATCCAGAATCCGCCATTGAGCCGGGAATGATGCCCAATGTGCCCCGTTCAGCCGGGGTAGCCCCCTTGCGATGAACGATCACCTGCCGTTCACTATCCTGAAAGCCCTTTGGGCTGGGGAGGTTCATCTTCCACGCAAAGTTATGGTGATTTTCAACACTTGCCTGCGCTTTAAGCCCTGCCGCCTTCGCTGCGCGCTGGTGAATGACCTCATGACAGGCTGCGGCAAAGCGCCCAGCGAGTTCCATCGAAAGCCAGTATTCCTGCCCCTCGTGCGAGTCCGTCGAAAACCAGGCCAGATGCTGCACGGCTGGATCAAGATCGACTCTCAGCTTGCGGGCGAGCTGAGAATAATGATTCGCAATCCTGAAGCCCACACCACGCGATCCGCTGTGCGAAAGCAGTGCCAGATAATCGCCGCGCTCCACGCCAAGATCGGGATCATCCGCCTCAAAATGCAGACTACCCCACTCTACAAAGTGATTTCCGGAACCGCTGGTCCCTAACTGCTCGCGCGCGGTATCCTTCAGCGATTGCAGCAGACGGGTAGCCGCCCAGTTCGGATCGGCAAGAACAGCGTGATCAGCCTGTTCACTGCCGCGCCAGCGCGCCCCTGCTCCAAAACGGGTCTGCTCCATCAGCGCCTTCCTGAACAGCCCTTCCTTCTGCCGCAGCAGTATCGGAGACACCGGAAAGATACTCAGCCGCATTCGGCAGGCAATATCGACGCCGACAGCATAGGGGATGACCGCATTTTCGGTCGCCAGCACGCCGCCAATCGGCAGCCCATAACCTACATGCGCATCGGGCATGAGCGCGCCAGCCGCAGCTACAGGCAGGCGCATCGCCTGATCCATCTGACGAACAGCCTCAGAGTCGATAAATGCTTTCCCCCAGATCCGGTACGGCAGTGGATCCGGGCGCAGGCTGCCATCCACCCAGGCAGCGGCCTTCTTTCTGGACATAAGTCCACCTCTCCTCGCTGTGCTACAATTCCGCCAAATCACGCACGGAGTACAGCCTGAGAATGCCGGAATTTTATATCGTCGTCGCCTTCGTCGCCTTCCTCATCGGCTTATCCAAAGGCGGTATGGGAGCCATCCTGATCGTGCTTGTCACCCCTATCTTATCGCTTGTGATGCCGGTGCAGCAGGCGATCAGCCTCAGCCTGCCGCTGCTGCTGATCGCAGATGTACTCGCCCTCATCCTTTACTGGAACACCTGGGACATGCACTATGTTCGCCGGATGATGCCGGTTGCCACCCTGGGAATCGTGATCGGCACGGTGCTGCTCTGGCTGCTGCCCGATCTCACCCTGCGGCGCATTCTCGGATTGATCACATTGGGATTCGTCGCCTATCGTCTTCTGAGCGGACGCATCCAGCAGATGGAATATCACCCCCGCGAGTGGCATGCCTACGCTGCGGGCGCTGCCTCTGGGCTGGGATCAGCGCTTGCAAACACGGGATCGCCCCCCTTCACAGCCTACATGCTGCTGCAAGAGGTCTCGCCGAGGGTATTCGTCGGCACTGCCACGCTCTTCTTCGCCATCATCAATGCGCTCAAACTGCCCGGTCTCATTGCAACCGGACTGTTCAACGTGCAGGATGTCATCAACACCGCCTGGGTGCTGCCCGTGATCCCGGCGGGCGTGTTTGCGGGGCGCTGGATGGTTCAGCGCATCGACCGCGCAGCGTTTGAACGCCTGATGCTCGCGCTGCTGATCCTCGCCAGCGCCATCCTTCTTTTCCGGTAGAACCGGGTTTACGACCCGGCTACAAGGCGCACGAACTTGCGCTTTCCGACCTGAAGCACCGCGGGCAGCTCAACCGGCGTTATGACCGCGTGAATGTCGGTCACCGGCTGCTCGTTGAGACGCACGCCGTTCTGCTGAATCAGACGGCGAGCCTCAGATCCACTGGGAACCATTCCCAGCCGGCGCAGCACATCCACCACCTTTTCTTCCGCCTCGATAACGGCTTCAGGAATGTCTTCGGGGATGCCCGAACCACCACGGAATACCTCATCCCATCGCTTTTGCGCAGCTTCTGCCGCTTCAGCGCTGTGAAAGATAGTGACAATTTCCCTTGCCAGCCGCATCTTGGCTTCGTTGGGATGCAGCGAGCCGTCGCTCAGTCCGCGCTGAAGCTGTTCCAGTTCCTGCGGAGACCAGCCAAGAATCAGCTTGTGATAGATCGGCATCGCCTTGTCTGGCAAGCTCATCACTTTGCCGAACATATCCCACGGCTCAGCCAGCAGCGGGATATGATTGCCGAGGCTTTTGCTCATCTTCACCTCGCCATCTGTCCCCGGCAGGCTCTCGCCCATGATGATCGCAACCTGCGGACGCTGCCCCATACCTTCCTGAAGTTTGCGCCCGGCCACAAGGATGTTGAACAACTGATCCTGCCCGCCAACCTGAACATCTGCTTCCTGGGCAACCGCGTCGTACCCCTGCATCAATCCGTAAAACATCTCATGCAGATAGATAGGCTGCCCCGCATCCAGACGTTTGGAGAAATTCTCGCGCACCAGAAACTGCTGTACGGTGAAATTGCTCGCAAGGCGGATGATATCCGCAAAATCCAGCGTGGACAGCCATTCGTCATTACGCCGAACGCGCGTCAGGTTCCGGTCGAGAATTTTGAATGCCTGTTCTGCATAGGTACGGGCATTCTCCTCAACCTGCTCGCGTGTGAGCTGCTCTCTGACCTTGTCCTTATCAGACGGATCGCCGATCAGGCTGGTGAACGTGCCGATCAGGAAGGTAACATCATGCCCCAGTTCCTGAAACTGACGCAGCTTGCGCATCGTGATCGTGTGCCCAAGATGCAGATCCGCTGTGCGAGGGTCATAACCACAGTAGACGCGCAGGGGTCGTCCCTGCTCAGCCGCCTCAACCAGCCGCTCCCGGAGTTCCCGCTTCATATTCTCCCGAATCTGCGGATCTCCGTACTCTGCGCCGGACATCAGAATTTCAACCTGCTCATCTACCGTAGGCATCGCCACCATATTGAAGTCCTCAAAGGTTCATTAAAGACCGCATCATACCGTACCGCCCATCCGGGTCTCTGTCAATGGGTCGGTCATCAGCCGCAAATTTAACAGACGACCATGCAGCGCCAAAATCCTGGACCGAGATGGACTTTTACCCACCCTGCGTATCCTGATGACTGCATCAGCCTCCTGCAAAATGCTAACATACCTGACCTTCCAGAGGTAGGTTGCGCCCTTGTTACCCCTCTCACGGGCGCATATAATCACCTTACTCCATGCCCACGGAAACACCAGTCGAGGACTGCGAATGAAACCGATGACAAGCGCGGAAGCGCGCCAGGCTTTTCTTGATTTTTTCGAAGAACACGGGCATCGCGTCGTCGCCAGTTCTTCGCTTGTGCCGGGGAATGACCCGACGCTGCTCTTCACCAACGCGGGGATGGTGCAGTTCAAGGATGTCTTCCTGGGCACAGACAAAAGAGAGTATTCGCGGGCGACCACTTCACAGAAGTGCATGCGTGTTTCCGGCAAGCATAACGATCTGGAGAACGTCGGCCCATCGCCGAGACACCACACCTTCTTCGAAATGCTGGGCAACTTCAGCTTTGGGGACTACTTCAAGCGCGATGCCATTCGCTTTGCCTATGACGTGCTGACCAAAGTCTACGAGCTGCCACCCGATCGTCTCGCCTTCACCGTCTATAAGGATGATGACGAGGCCTATAACATCTGGGTCAACGAGATTGGAGTTGATCCTCAGCGCGTGGCGCGCATGGGCCCCAAAACCAATTTCTGGCAGATGGCAGAAACCGGCCCGTGCGGTCCTACCAGCGAAATTCACTGGGATAAGACGCCGGAGATGGGCACAGACTCGATCATCCCGCTGATGCAGGCGGAAGATGATCGCTTTCTGGAGCTTTGGAATCTGGTCTTCATGCAGTTCAACCGCACCCAGGCTGACCCTGATCATACCGGCGTCTACGACTCGCCGCTTCCTGCGCCCGGTGTGGATACAGGGATGGGGCTTGAGCGTATCCTGAGTGTGGTCAACGGCGTGACCAGCAACTATGAAACTGATCTGTTCATGCCCGTCATCGAGAGAACGCAGGCGCTGACAGGGGATACCGATCAGCAGCGCGACGCCAACATTGTCCCCTATCGCGTGATCGCCGATCATATGCGTGCCGCGGTTTTCCTGATCGGAGACGGCGTGCTTCCGGGCGCGAAAGGGCGCGACTCAGTATGCCGGCTGGTTATCCGGCGCGCAGCCCGTTTTGGAACCAAGCTGGGTTTCCAGCAGCCATTTCTGGCATCCGTTGCTGATGCGGTTATTGATGTGATGGGTGTGCATTACACCGATCTGATCGAACGCCGGGAAGCCATCAAGCGCGTCATCACGCTTGAAGAAGAACGTTTCCGCCGGACGATGGATCGCGGTGTTGAAGAACTGGAAGGCTTGCTGGCGCGCCTGCCTGCGGGTGGCACGCTGGCAGGAACAGATGCCTTCTACCTGAAAGCCACGCTCGGCCTGCCAATTCAGGTCACCAAGGATATTGCCGAGGAACGCGGCTATCACGTGGATATGGCCGGGTTTGAAGCTGCGGAAGAAGAACATGGTGTGCTGTCGGGCGGCGGGCAGGCGATGGGTACGATCCAGTCCGCTGACACCTATCGCGATCTGCTGGTTTCCCTCAAATCTTCCGGCGCGCTGGGCGAGGAAGGCGTTCAGTACGACCCCTACGGCGACACAGAAGTCGAGGATCGTCTGCTTGCCCTGGTTCAGAATGGCAGCGCCGTCAGCAGCGCAATTGTTGGCGACAAGGTGGATGTCATCCTGAGCCGCACGCCGTTCTATGTCGAAGCGGGTGGTCAGGTCAGCGATACCGGGGTGATCAGCGGCGATGGCTGGCGGATCGAAATCGAAGACATGAGCCGGCCGGTTGCCGGTATGATCGTTCATCACGGTGAAGTTGTTGAGGGCACGCCGAAAGTGGGCGACACTGCTCACGCACAGGTCGATGCTGACAGGCGCAAGGACATCATCCGCAATCATACCGCCACACACCTGCTCCATGCGGCGCTTCGGCGCAACCTGGGATCGCACGTTCAGCAGCGCGGCTCGCTGGTCGCGCCGGATCGTCTGCGCTTCGACTTTGCTCACGACTCGAAAGTCTCGCCAGAGCAGCTTCGGCAGATCGAGGCTGAAGTCAACGATATGGTCATGAACAGCCTGCCGGTGCGGGCTGAGTACAAGCCGCTGGCACAGGCACGCGCTGAAGGTGCGATGGCGCTGTTTGGCGAGAAATACGGTGAGACGGTCCGCACGGTGAGCATCACACGACCATCGGGCGAACGCTACAGTTATGAGCTGTGCGGCGGCGTGCATGTCGCCAATACCGCCGAGATCGGCTCTTTCCTGATCATCACGGAAGGCAGCGTCAGCGCGGGTATCCGGCGCGTGGAAGCCCTGACGGGGTTCGGCGCTGTCGAATATGTTCAGCGAACCCGCAATCTGCTGAGCGGCGTCGCGCAGACGCTGGGAACCACGTCGGAACAGATTCCAGAGCGCCTGCTGTCTCTGCAGGGGGAACTTTCCCATGTCCGCAAACAGCTTGCGCAGGCTCAGCGTGAACTGGCGAAAGGTCGGTTTGAGAGCCTGCTCCAGAAGCTGGAGCCGCTCAACGGGAAACAGGCGCTTATCGCGCAGATCGATGACATCCCGACGGATACGCTCCGCGAGATGAGTGACTGGTTCCGCACCCAGGTGACAACTGGCGTCATGGTTCTCGGCAGCGTCACCGATGGCAAGCCCCAGCTCGTCGTTGCGGTGACTGACGATCTGACCCGGCAGGGGATACACGCAGGCAACCTGATCAAATCGATCGCCGCTGTGATTGGCGGCGGCGGCGGCGGGCGTCCCCAGATGGCTCAGGCGGGCGGCAGGGATGTGGATCGGCTGCCTGAGGCGCTGGAAACTGCGCGCAAGCTTTTGTCTTCGTCCTGAGATCACTTCCTGATGCGCGGATGAGCGACCGACCTGAGTATATCCAGCTTGAGGCAGGCGATGACGCTGCCACAGTACGCGATCGGTTGGCTTTTCACCGAGGCAAGCGCGTTCTGCTCATCTGGCCAGAGGAAGGAAAGTCGCTCACACGCAAACTCGACCTGGTGCTGATCCAGCGGGAAGCGATGCGCCAGGCCATACGGATGGCCATCGTCACCCACGACACGACGATCATGCGCTACGCCGAGGAACTCGATATCAGCGCATTCGAGACGATCAGCTCCAGCGAGCGCGCTCGCTGGAAGCGCGGGCGATCTCGCGTGTTTGCCACACGGCTGAAGCGTCCTCACTCCGAATACGATCCGGACGATCTGATGCCGTATGCCAGCCGCGTCCGCTATGACGATGAACCCACTGCCTTCCAGCGTGCCGCCGGGTTTCTGACGCGGATCGCCGTGATGCTTCTGCTGGTAGGCGCGCTCGCCGCAACCCTGCTCCTCGGCGTACCGAGCGCGACGATCACATTGTCCCCGGCTCAGGTGATCGCCTCCAGCGAGGCGATCATCACGGCTGACCCGACGCTCGGACAGACGGTCATCGATGTCGAGAACGGTATTGTGCCGGCGATCACCCTGCGCGCCGAGATTGAAGAGCGCGGCACTGTTCCAACCAGCGGTACGCAGGAACTCAGCACCACGCCGGCGGCAGGCACGGTCGTTTTCATCAATCGCGGAGCCAATCGTGTCCAGATTCCAGAGGGCGCGCTTGTCAGCGCCGGAGCAGGAACACCCATCCTTTTCCGCACCACGCAGGAAGTAACCGTACCCTCCGGAGTCGGCTCGCAGATCGAGGCTCCGATCGAGGCCATCCCGGAGTCAGCCGGCGAAATCGGCAATCTTGATGCAGGCATGATCAACGTGGTCGTTGGCCCTCTTGCGGACTCCGTTGAAGTGCGCAATCTGACCCCTACGTTTGGTGGCGAACGCCGCGTCGCCAGAATTGTGACTGCTGATGATCGTGAGCGGCTGGTGGCGGTTCTGCGCCAGCAGCTTCAGGAACGCGCCTACCGAGAACTTGCGCCGCGCGCTTCTGCCACACAGTTCATCATCCCGGAAACCGTCCGCATTGCAGAAGAACGCAGTGACTGGATGCGCTTTGACTATGAGGTGGGGCAAGCGGCAGACAGCCTGACACTGACGATGCGCGCCATCGTCGCCGTGACAGCAGTCGAGGAAACCTTTGCGCATCAGGTCGCCTATGCCCGGCTCGGCGCGCAAGTCGCGCGTGGACGTGCCATCGACCCGGCAAGTGTTCGCTATGAACGCGGCAGCGTCCTGAGCATAGAAGCGAATGGACGTGTCTATTTTGCGATGGAAGCGTCTGCAATCGTGGAAGCCCGCTACGACGCGGCCGCCATTGCCGAGCGGCTTGCAGGTCGTTCGGAGGAAGAAGCGCTACGCTACCTTGCCGCCGAGCTTGATCTCGCTGAGGGCACACGGCCTTCAATTTTGCTCAGCCCGGACTGGTTTGGCCGAATGCCCCTGCTTCCAGCCCGCATCTTCTTTCGCAACACAGCGCCGCTGTCTGAGTCGATCAGCGCAGATGAATCGACGCTGCCCACACCGACACCGCTCATCCTGCCTTCGGTTGAGGACAATACAGGATGACAGCGCCAGGACGGCTGCTTGCCATCGACCACGGAATGAAGCGCATCGGCATCGCGATCAGCGATCCGCTGCAGCTCACTGCCAGAGAACTGATGATCATTCATCGTCGTTCAAAGCGAGAGGATTTCGAGCGGCTCAAGGCGCTGTTTGCCGAACACAAGCCGGTGGCGCTGATCGTGGGTATGCCGAACAATCCCGATCTGCCAGAAGGCGTCCACTCTCATGCAGATACGGTGCGCATCTGGATAGAACGGCTGCGCGAGGTGACCGATCTTCCCATCATGCTGTGGGATGAGCAGATGTCCAGCGTGGACGCGCTTGAACTGGCAAAAGCGAGACGCCGCAAACCGGGCGAACCCATCGACGATCTTGCAGCGCGCGTCATCCTTCAGAGCTACCTCGACGCGGTGCGGGATGGCATCGCCAGTCCTCCGGCAGCGTTGAAACCCGATTCTGAACAGCTCGACCTGAACGAATTGCGCAAGGAGTAGGATTTGCAGCGCGGATTAAAAATTCTCATCCTGTTGGGCTTCGCCGTCGTACTGGCTGGCATCCTGTGTGTTGGAGCGCTTCTGCTCGTTTCGGGTGGCAATCCGGTAGACTTCGTGCAGACGCAGTTGATCCGTCTGTCCCTCGCCGGTCGTGAAGCAGAGCTTAACCAACCGCTCAGCGGGGATACCACCCCGGTGCGCTTCGTCGTCAACTTTGGCGATACGCCGCGCGCGATCGCTCAACGGCTGGTGGAACAGAATCTGATTCGCGATGCCGGTCTTTTTGTGGACTATGTGCGCGTCTCCAATCTGGATGTACAGTTGGAAGCTGGAACCTATTTCCTGACGCAGGCGCAGTCTCTGGTGGACATTGCGCAGGCGCTGACGGACTCACGCAACAGCCAGATCGTATTTTCGATCATCCCCGGCTGGCGCATCGAAGAAGTCGCCGCCGCGATCGACAGCAATCGTCTGTTCGGCTTCACCGGCGCGGAATTCCTCCAGGTCGTTGGGCGTGGTTCCGTCATCGATCCGGTCTTTGCCGCCTACGTCGGGCTTCCCAGCGGAGCATCTCTGGAAGGCTTCCTCTTTCCCGAAACCTATTCCCTGCCCCCACAGATCACCGCCGCTGAGCTGCGCGATGTCATCCTTGAAGAATTTACTACCCGCGTCACGCCCGATCTGGTATCGAGCGCCGCGGCACAAAGCCTGAGTCTCTATCAGGCAGTCACCATCGCATCCATCGTCCAGCGTGAGTCTGTGCGCACCGATGAAAATCCGCTGATCGCCAGCGTTTACCGCAATCGGCTCAACATCGGCATGAAGCTGGACGCCGATCCCACGGTACAATACGCCATCGGTTACAGCGGCGGCACATGGTGGCCACAGATCACGCAGGCAGATTACAGCCGCGTCGTCTCGCCATATAACACCTATCTCAACACCGGGCTTCCCCCTGGCCCGATTGCAAACCCCAGTCTGTCAGCCATTCAGGCAGCCATCAATCCCGAACCGTCTCCCTACTATTTCTTCCGGGCAGAATGTGATGGCAGCGGCTATCATCGCTTTGCGGTGACATTTGAAGAACATCTGGCAAACGGGTGTTCCTGAATGCGTTCCCTCTCAGGCATACTGGCAGCAGCGCTTCTGTTGGCGGCAGCCTGCGCTCCGGCGGCGCGGCTTCCCAGGCTGGTTCTGCTGGCCCCCTTCGAAGGCAGGCTGCGTGAAATCGGCTACAACGCCTACTACGCCGCCCTGCTCGCCTTTGAAGAGACAGGAAATACTGATCACGCCGCCCTGCTCGCTCTTGATGACGGAGGCACAGCCGAATCCGCCATCAGCAGAGCGCGCGCCGTATCGCTGGATGACACCGTGGCAGGCGTCATCCTGGTAGGCCCGTTTGCAGCCGATGCGCGCGTGCAGCGTGAACTGGGCGAGATTCCGGCACTTGTGGTTGGTTTGTGGTCTTCAGAATCTCCGGCCGCGAATACGATTGTTCTCTCGCATCCAGCAATTACAGATGCGGTCACCGTTATGCCTGTTTCAGCGCTGTCTGAAGCAGACATCGAAACCGGAACGGATACCCTGTGGTCTGATCTGGCAGGGCTGGACGATGTGCAACGTCTGCTGCCAGAGAGTGAAACGATCACACTGCTCACCAGTGGCGAACCTGTCAGCGAGCAGTTTGAGGGACGATATCGCGCTGTCGGCATGTTCACGCCGCCGCCGAATCATCTTGCCGGGCTGACGTATCTTGCCACTACGGAACTGCTCAGCGCAGTGACCGCTGCCCGCACGCCATCAGCAGTGATGCAGGCGCTTCATGAAACATTCCCAACCACAGAAGGGTACTGGTCTGCCGCGCCCATCAACGCCTTTCAGGTCGGCCAGCGCTCATTTCGCCGCGTAGCCCTCGATGACATCATAGAACAAGGGCAGCCGTGACACGGCGGTGTCAGAAAACTCAAATGCTTCCCTGAGCTGTGCGCGAGCGCTTTCCAGCCGCGCCCTGTCGTTAGCGTGAAGGGTGGCGAGAATATCTCCGGGTTGAATCCGATCGCCTACCTTGACCGAGCAAACCACACCCACTGCCAGATCGATCGGATCACCTTTCTTCTCGCGCCCCGCTCCCAGATCGAACGCTGCCAGCGCGATTTTCAGCGCATCGACATGCGATAAAGTACCTTCTCTCTCAGCAAGCACATTTTCAATGAACTGTGCCTTTGGCAGCCGATCGGGATCATCCACCATCCGAACATCACCACCCTGCGCCTCCACCATCAGGCGGAATTTTGCCAACGCGCTGCCATCTGCCAGCTTTTCTTCCAGTTCGCTCCGTGTGGCGGCGCGATCCTGCCAGCGCTTGCCCTGCCCTGCCAGCCGAAGCATATAGGCGGCGATCTCAAGGCAGTGTTCAGTAAAGTCTGCCGGTCCCTGATGTCGCAGTGTCTCAATGGCTTCCCTGACTTCAAGCGCATTTCCCACTGCCGATCCCAGCGGCTGGTTCATATCGGAGATGACAGCGATCACGTCTCGGCCGGCATCCACACCGATATCAACCATGATCCGCGCCAGCGCCGAAGCTTCCTCCAGTGTCTTCATAAATGCGCCGCGCCCCATCTTGACATCCAGAACGATGCCATTGGCTCCCGCGGCAATTTTCTTGCTCATGATACTGCTGGCGATCAGCGGCAGACACGGAACCGTCGCGGTGACATCTCTGAGTGCATACAGTTTGCCGTCAGCAGGGGCCAGCGCCATCGACTGACCTGCAAGCACGATCCCATTCTGCTGTGCCAGCGAGAGAAACTGCTCCGCGCTGAGATCGACGTTATAGCCGGCAATACTTTCAAGTTTGTCCAGCGTTCCGCCGGAAAAGCCCAGTCCGCGTCCGCTCATCTTGGCAACCGGCACGCCGCAGGCCGCCACCAGCGGCATCACCAC